>JBJEUD010000125.1:0-12901 GCA_051883655.1 Candidatus Faecivicinus sp.
CCGGAGCCGCTTCACCCTCATAAACATAACCGCAAACGCTGCAAACCCACTTCTTTCCGCCGGCGGAAGGCGCTTCGGCGGCCTTGGGAGCAGCGGGCGCAGAGACGGTTACAAGCTGGAACGCCTCCTTGCCGTGCTTGCACAGCGGGCAGATGAAGTCGTCCGGCACCTCGTCGCCCTCGTAGACATAGCCGCACACGGAGCAGACCCAGCCCTTCTTGGCGGGCTTCGGCTTGATGCTGCTCTGATAGTAGCCGTAGGTGCAGGAGGGTTCGGCGGAGAGCACCTCGGCATCGGTCAGTTCGGCGATGAACAGCGTGTGGCTGCCGAGATCCATGTGGTCAACGACCTTCGCGGACAGCCAGGCATTGGCATAGCGGGTCAGATGGTACAGGCCGTTCTCACTGCGCACGACATCCGTGAAGTCCGCAAACTTGTCGCCGCTGCGTCCGGAGGACATGCCGAACTTCTGGAAGACCGCAAAGGGGGTCTCGGTGGTCAGCGCCGACAGGTTGAACTTGCCGGTGGCGAGAATCATGTCGTGGGTCAGATTCTTCTGGATCACGGAAATCGCGATGCGGGTGGGGTCGTTGGCCACCTGAGCGGCAGTGTTGATGATGCAGGCGTTGTCCTTGCCGTCAGCCTGCGCGGACAGCAGGTAGAGCCCGTATGTAATGTTGTAAAGGGCCTTCGTATTCATAATGAGCCTCCTCGGGATGCATAGCAAATCGGATGCTTTCTTGCTATATCACGGGCAGCCCGGATTTCGCAATACAGCGGAGAGAAGATAAAAGTTCAGAAGGGGTTATGGGAAAAGAACTGCCCATTGCTGAGCAGTTCTTTTGAATCCTGTTCGGTTTCTTACTTGCCGAAGTAGCGCTTCAGCAGGCCGGCGAACGCCTTGCCGTGGCGGGCCTCGTCGCGGGCCATCTCGTGCACGGTGTCGTGGATGGCATCCAGACCCAGCTCCTTGGCCTTCTTGGCGAGCTCGACCTTGCCGGCGGTGGCGCCGTTCTCGGCCTCAACGCGCATCTCGAGGTTCTTCTGGGTGGAGTCGGTCACGACCTCGCCCAGCAGCTCGGCGAACTTGGCGGCGTGCTCGGCCTCTTCATAGGCGGCCTTCTCCCAGTACCGGCCGATCTCCGGATAGCCTTCGCGATGGGCGACGCGGGCCATGGCCAGGTACATGCCGACCTCGCTGCACTCGCCGGCGAAGTTGGCGCGCAGGCCCTCGATGATCTCCTCGGGAGTGCCGTTCGCCACGCCGACGACGTGCTCGGCGGCCCAGTTCATTTCGCCCTTCTGCTCTACGAACTTGGATGCCGGAACGCCGCACTGGGGGCACTTCTCCGGAGCCGCTTCACCCTCATAAACATAACCGCAAACGCTGCAAACCCACTTCTTCATAATTCGTTTCCTCCTTAAATGATGGTATTCAATGCTTGATGTTTTCGAGTTTTTGAATCACTCACGTCTATTATATAACCAGATTTGGAAAAGTCAAAACACATTTGAAAAACTTTTTTTGAAGAAATTATGGACGGTCCTTTTGAAACAGCGGCGGCGCATATTTCTCCTGATGAATGCGGCGGCCGACATAGGTGCGGAACAGGCTGGCGGCCTCTGGCCAGTCGGGATGATCCTCCAGCATGGAGACCTTGTCGTACAGCGTGCGCGGCAGCTTCATCATGATCCGGCGTGCGCCGTTGGAGATGCGCGGCGCAGAGGAAGCGCAGTTCAGGCAGACGGCGCCGCCCATGCGCGCGTCAAAGCGCGCGTCGCCGTCGATGGGGCGGCCGCACTGCACGCATCGGTTCATGCAGGGCGCGAAGCCCAGCTGGGCCATGAAGTGCATCTCAAAGGCCATGGTCAGCAGCGGCAGCGGCAGATCGGAGTAGTTCAGATGTGCCAGCGCGCGCAGCGTGATCATGAACAGCTGCGGCGCGGCGACTTCGGGCATCAGTGCGGCGTCCAGCAGCTTCAGCCAGTACACACCGTGGACGAGCCGGTCGTAGTCCGTGCGCAGCTCGTAGAAGCTCTCCTTGATCTGGCATTGGTCGATGGAATAGCGCTCCTTGCGGGAATAGAGCTGATATTCGCCGCTGGTGAAGGGCTCGACGGCGTTGACCAGCGGCGATTTGGGACGGCGGCACCCCCGCGCCACTGCGTCGATGCGGCCGTACTCAGGGGTGAACAGCGTGACCATTCGGTCGTAATCGGCGTAGTCGGCGTGGCGCAGCACCAGCGCGTCGGTGGTCAGGGCGGCCATTATTCCTCGTAGCCCAGCGAGCGCAGATCGCTCTCGCGGTTGCGCCAGCCCTCGCGCACCTTGACCCACAGCTTGAGCATTACCTTTGTGCCCAGCAGATGCTCGATGTCCGCGCGGGCCTCGCTGCCGATCTTGCTGAGCATCGCGCCCTGCTTGCCGATGATGATGGACTTGTGGCTGGCGCGCTCGCAGTAGATGTCGGCGTGGATTTCAGTCAGCGTGGGGCTGACCTTTTTGATCTGCATCATCTCCACGCCCACGCCATGGGGAATCTCGTCGCGCAGATTGCGCAGCGCCTTTTCGCGGATGATCTCCGCGCACATCACGCGCTCCGGCTGGTCGGTGATCATGTCGTCCGGGAAATACTTCGGGCCTTCGGGCATGGCGTCGATCAGCAGATGGAGCAGCTCGTCGATGTTTTCGCCGGTGCGGGCCGACACCGACGCGATGGTGTCGAAGCCGCAGTCGTTCAGCGTGGCCAGCTGGGGCATGAGTTTCTCAGGGGTCACGACGTCGATCTTGTTGACGGCCAGGAACTTCGGGCACTTCATCTGCGCCACGTCCTTGAGCACGGCGCGGTCGCCGTCGCCGATGCGCTGGCCGTCCACCACCGCCAGCACGGCGTCCACGCCCTCGCGGGCGTCCTCGGCGCTCTTCATCATGAATTCGCCCAGCTTGGTGCGGGGCTTGTGCAGACCCGGGGTGTCCACGAACACGATCTGCCAGTCCTCGCCGGTGGCGACGCCCAGCAGCTTGTTGCGGGTGGTCTGGGGGTGATTGGAGACGATGGCGACCTTTTCGCCCACGAAGCGGTTCATGATGCTCGACTTGCCGACGTTCGGGCGGCCGAGGATGGCGACGAAGCCGGAGCGGAATTTCTTGCTCATTGTTGATACTCCTTGGAATTGGTGATGGTATGTTTTCAGGGCTGGATGTCCAGATCCTCCGGGCCGAAGGAATCGGGGAGGAGTTCGCCCAGGGTTTTTACGGAAAAGCCCTCGCCAGCCTGGCCGACAATGACCGGCATGTCCAGGCTGCAGGCGAATTCGCGAAGCACCTGGCGGCAGATGCCGCAGGGCCAGGAGGGGCTCTTTTCCGCGGCGATGGCGATGGCGGCGAATTTGCGCTGTCCGGCCGCGATGGCGCAGGAAGCGGCGCAGCGCTCGGCGCAGATCGTCGCGCCGTAGGAGGCGTTTTCAAAGTTGCAGCCCTTGAAGACGTCGCCGCTTTCGGTCAGAATGCATGCTCCGACCTTGAAGCGGGAATAGGGGGAATAGGAATTCTGCATGGCCTCGCAGGCCAGCTCAAACAGGCGTTCATGGGTCATGATCGTCTCTCCTTTCGGATCGCGCCACAGGCAGAGTGCCTGCATGGCGCGCTTTTCCATGCTTCTCATGATGCGCTTTTCGCCTTCTTCCATGTGGTCGTAGCCCATCAGGTGGAAGACGGAATGAGCGGTGAGATAGCCCAGCTCGCGGCGGAGCGAGTGTCCGAATTCCTCGGCCTGCCGGCGCGCCTGATCCAGATTGAGCACGCAGTCGCCGAGGTTCACACAGTCGAGATACGGATCGTATTCCCGGTGCAGCCGCTTGGGCGTGTCCTTCGCCGTCTTGCCCGCGGGATAGCGAACGGTGGGGAAGGAGAGCACGTCGGTCGGGCGGTCGATGCCGCGCATGGTTCGGTTGAGCTCCCGTATGCCGGCGTCGTCCACGATGCGCACGGCGAGCCCAGCGCCTTCGATGCCTTCCACCCGGAAGCAGGCGTCCGCAACCTCGTTCAAAAAGTCCTCAAGACCGTCGACGCAGGCGGGAATCTCCCATTGCAGTTCAATCATCGAAGGCGTCTCCTCTCTGATCGTCCTCCTCGCGCACCGGCGCAACGGCTTGACCGGTGGAGATGACGGGCCTGGGCAGATCGGCCTTCGGAGATGCCTGGCTGATCGCGTGTTTCGCGGCCTCGGAGGATTCGTCGGGCTTTGCCGATTTCGCCGGATCGGACGCCGCATTGGCCGGCTGATCCGAAGCCGCTCTGGAGGACTCGGCGGGCTTGACCGGAGGAGCCGGCTGTCCCGCGGAGACCTTCGGCGATTCCGCCGGGGCGGGCTTCATGGGCTCCGCAGAAGCGGGCTTGACCGGAGGCGTCGGCTGTCCCGCCGGCGAAGCGGGCTGTTTGGCAGCGTCCGCAGACGGAGCTCCCGCCTTGGCGGCCTCGGCAGATTTCTCCTCGGCAGTGGGGGCGACGGGCTTGTCGAGCCGCGGCGGAATGTTGATGTCGGGGTACTCAATGCGCTCGTGGAACACGCCGGTGAGCACGGTGGAGAATGCGCCGCAGATCTTGTCCAGATCGTTGAAGGTCAGATTGGAGCTGTCCAGCTGACCATCATTGAGCTTTCCGCGCACCAGCTTGCGAATCAGCGCGTCGATCTTCTCGGGATCGGGATTGGGCAGCGCGCGGGTGGCGGCCTCAATGGTGTCGGCGAGCATCACCACAGCGGCTTCGCGGCTCTGGGGGCGTGGCCCCTCATAGCGGAAGGCGGAGATATCCACCTGATCGCCGTAGAGCTTCTGCGCTTTGTCGTAGAAATAGAGCACAGGGCCATCGCCGTGGTGCTGGCGAATGATCTCCACCACCGGCTCGGGGATGCGCGCCTTCTGGGCCATCTGCGCGCCGTCGCGGGTGTGGGCGGTCAGAATGGCGGTGGAGACGCGGGGATCGGTGCGGTCGTGGGGGTTGTCGCCCATCTGATTTTCCTTGAAGTACATGGGGCGCTTGAGCTTGCCAATGTCGTGATAATACGCGCCGACGCGGGCCAGCAGGCCGTTTGCGCCGATGGCGGAGCAGGCGGCCTCGGCCAGGTTGGCCACGATGATGGAGTGGTGATAGGTGCCCGATGCCTCCAGCAGCAGCCGGCGCAGCAGGGGCTGGTTGGGGTTGGAGAGCTCGATCAGCTTCGAGGAGGTGGCCAGGTTGAACAGCCACTCCAGCAGCGGCTGAATGCCGATGCAGAGCACGGCGCTGATGATGCCGCTGCCCGCGGCGACGCCGGCGTTGACCAGCACATCGTACATCTCCGCGCTGTTAATCATGCCGACGGCCAGCGTGATCAGAAAGCTGACGGCTCCGATGATCACGCCTGCCAGCAGCGTGGTGGTGCGCAGCGTCTTGTGCGCGTACAGGGAGACGATTACCGGCGCGCAGAGGGCGTTCATCAGCATGAGCGCGAACATGCCGCTGCCGGCCGGCGCCAGCACCGACGCCAGCAGCGAGAGCATCAGATTGACGAACAGCGCCAGCCGGGAATCCACCAGAACAACCAGCAGCAGCAGTCCCAGCGATACGGGCATCAGATAGCTGTGAATCAGCCGGAAGCCCATCGACAGGCCGATGACCAGCAGCATGATCAGGCAGAGCAGCGTCATCTGCTTGGGCGTGGTCAGGATGGTGCGGTTGAACTGATACAGATAGAATCCGGTGGACACCATCACCAGCGCGATCAGCAGTGCAATGCCGCTGAGCAGGCGCACATCGAAGGTGTTTTCATCCAGAATGCCCAGTGCGGCAATCATCGTATACTGGGATTGGGTGACGATTTCGCCCTCGCCGACGATGACCTGATCCTTGACGTACCAAACCGTCTGAACGTCGTCCCGGGCCTTTTGCCGGTTGCTCTCGGTGATCTCCTCGTCGATGAGCATGTTCGGGCGCAAGCAGGCGCGCACCGCCTCCGACACGAGCTCCGTGAGCTGATCGCTGTAGGACTTGGCGAGCTCCGTCCGGATGCTCTTCACGGCGGCGGACTCCTGTCCCTCGGGCAGCGTGGAGATCAGCACCTCGCGGACGTCCTCCGCCGCGTCGGCGAAGATGCGCTCGAGCGTGTCGCTGTCGGTCTCGCAGAGCGTCACCAGGCTGTCCTGGGTCAGCGTCAGCGAGGACGATTCGTTGATCTGAGCGAGATCGGAGCTGCTCATCGTGCGCGCCGTTTCCGCGGTGATGTCTTCGCGGAGCTCGCGCAGCACCTTGAACTGGCCTTCGAGATCGGCGATCACGTCGTTGACCACGCTGGGGTCGGCGCTCTTGTAGCTGGGCTCCACGGCGTTGGCGGCGGCCTCGCGGAGCGCCTCGGTGGTCACGGTGTCCTGAATATCCTTGGTGGCCTTGATCTGCGTCGGCGCAGGGGCTCCCACCTGGATGTCGTACTGCTCCGGCGTGATGCCGGAATAGAGGATTGCAAACAAGCCGAAGTATGTCACGGCACAGATCAATATGATCTGCACCAGCGGCGCGAGTCGCTGGCCCTTTGTCCTGACTGCTCTTCTCATGGTCATTCTCCTTTACGGACGGAAGGCAGGTCCTTTGCGTTCGTTTGCTTTGGCGGTATATTTTTCGTAGGCGCGGACGATGGCCTGTACCAGCTCGTGGCGCACGACGTCGCGATGGGACAGGCGGACGATGCCGATGTCATCCACATTTTTGAGAACCTCCAGCGCCTCCACCAGACCGGACTTCTTGCCCAGCGGAAGGTCGATCTGGGTGACGTCGCCGGTGATGACCATCTTCGAGCCCATGCCCATTCGGGTGAGGAACATCTTCATCTGCTCGGAGGTGGTGTTCTGGGCCTCGTCGAGGATGATGAAGGCGTCGTTGAGCGTGCGTCCGCGCATGTAGGCCAGAGGCGCGACCTCGATGGCGCCGCGCTCCACCAGCCGCTGATAGGCGTCCACGCCCAGCATTTCATGCAGCGCGTCGTACAGCGGGCGCAGGTAGGGGTCGACCTTTTGCGCCAGGTCGCCGGGCAGGAAGCCCAGCTTTTCGCCGGCCTCCACGGCGGGGCGGGTGAGGATGATCTTTTCGATCTCCTTGTTTTTCATGGCCACGACGGCCATGGCGATGGCCAGATAGGTCTTGCCGGTGCCCGCAGGCCCCACGGCGAAGCAGCAGGTGTTGTTTTTGATGGCCTCGACATACTGCTTCTGACCCAGCGTCTTGCACTTGACCTGGCGGCCGCGATAGGTGATGGCGATCACGTCGCGCATGATTTCACCAATGCGGTCCGCCTTGCCCTCGGCGGCCAGTTCGATGGCGTAGCGGATGCGGGTGCGGTCGACGGTCTCGCCGCGAAGCAGGATTTCGGTGAGCTTTTCCAGCGTCAGCTTGGCCAGCTCCACCTTTTCCGGCGCGCCGGTGATGGTGATTTCGCCGCTGTGGGTGAACAGCTCCACCCCCAGCTCGTCCTTGAAGAGAGGCAGGTTTTCCTCGCGGATTCCGAACAGGCCGATGAACTGATCGGACGATTCAACCTGCAGATGTTCGGTTCTGATTTGCTCGGTGGTTTCCAATGCGTTATCCTCCCTGTTGGTACAGCACATCGCGCGTGACGGCGATGTCGGTTTGCGTTTCGTAGACGGCGCGGGCGTGCAGAACGCCTGCGCTCTGGGTGTATTCAATCCACCGGTCGACAATTTCACAGCCGTCCGGGTGGGACTGTGTCAGTTGAATGCCTGCGGCGGCCCAGGCCAGCTGCGCGAGCTGCTGCCTGAGCGTCTCCGGGTCGTTTTCCACGGAGTGCGAGCGGGTTTCGTAGGCGGTGAAGCGATGGATTTCCAGCGGCAGAAACAGCCCGCCGATGGGAAGCAGCTCCGTCTCGATCTCCTGCGACGGATAGGATTCCCCCTCCGTCAGGGGCCATGCGAGAGACATCAGCCGCAGCTCAGCCGTAAGGCTGCTGCGTCCGGTGCGAATCTGTTCCTCGCGGGTGGTGGGGAGCTCGGCGGAGCCCTCGCACCAGGTGCGGGCAATCACTTCGCCCAGCGCGGCGATGGAACGGTTTTCCTCCTTGGTGACGCGCTCGTCGCCGCGGATGAGCACCTGACCGCGCAGCACCGTGTCGCCCGGCTGAACGCACGCGACGCCGGAGAGAACGCGGATGGATTGGATGATGCCGTCGCACTTTGCGACCAGATCGCGCCCGTCCTCCAGCTCATACAGCTCCGGCGCGGGCACCGCAGGCGAGGCCTGTACCAGCAATCGAATGCCCTGGAGCTTGACGCCCACGAAGCTGAAATCCGGAGAGGCCGCAGACAGGGCGTCCTCCAGCAGTCCGGTTTCGACGGTGGATTTGGCCATGCCGGGCCGGATGCCCAGCGAGGCGAGCGAGTCCTTCAGCTCGCGCACATCGGCCACCCGTCCGCCGGTCAGCTCAACGTCGATCAGCCACACGCGGCTGAAGAACAGCGAAACCGTGACGATGCAGGTCAAAAGTCCTGCCAGCAGCGTCGCGCGCTGCCGGAGGCGTCTTAGCATCGCATCGCGGCCCCGGCGGGAGAGCACTTTACAGTGCAGCGAAAACCGCTCGCACAGCGCGCTGAGGATGGAGGCGCTTTCGGGATCGGCATCGATGATCATCGCGCGGGCGCCGTCCCGGCGGATCGATTTGAAGCGTGCGCCTTCGTTCAGCGCGCGCTGAATCAGGCGCTCCAGCATCAGCCCTTCCACGCGCAGGCGCACATCGCCGTTCATTCAGCGCCTCCGTCCTCGGGCAACTCCACCTGGCGGATGCAGCCGTGGACGATCAGCGCGTTTTCGCGCACCTCGCACAGCGAAAGGTCGCACCCGCGCACGCACAGCGGGCCGCTTGCGGTGGAAAGGCGAACCTGTTCGGGGGTGAAATCCTGAATGCCGGTGTGGTTTTCGATGAGGATCCGTCGGCTGCCGATGGCGGTGGCGCGCGCCGCGCGTCCGGACAGATCGCTGATCCATTCCAGCGCCGGAAGGCCGGGGTGGGAGGGCTTGTGGGGCTTGGGCATTTTCACCTTTCGCGGATTATCCTTCATGGAGAACACCTCGCAAATGCAGTCGGTGCTACCACAATATGCGCGCGGGAGGCGTTTCATCCGGACTGGCGCGTGTCCAAAATTATCCAACCTTATTATACACGATGAAATGCATCCAATGCAAGTAAAATGCGCAAAACCTCATCAAAGCGCGGCTTGACAAGCTCCTGTGACCTTGATATACTCCACGGTATTGGGGGGATGTTCGTGAGGGAGAGAAAATTGAGCGCGGATGTGGAGAGCAGCGTCGTCGACGGGATCATGCACATCAGCCGCCGCCTGCTGCAGCGCGGTGCGCGCATGCTGGAGAGCCAGGGCATCGGCGTCGGGCAGGTGCCGATTTTGAAGCTGCTCGGGGAAAATGGCACGATGACGCAGCGGCAAATCGCAGAGGAGATTCGGGTCACGCCCGCCACCATCTGCGGCACGATCAAGCGCATGGAGCGCGCGGGTCTGATTCGCCGCGCGCCGGCGGAGTGGGACGGCCGCGTGACCTGCATCAGCCTGACCGAAGAGGGGGCGCTTCGGGGCGAGCAGGCATGGAACATCTTTGAGAAGGCGCACAGCGAAATGCTGAGGGGCTTCAGCGAGGAGGAGGAGCGTCAGCTCCAGGATTTTGTGCGGCGCATGGGGGAAAACCTGCAGCGCGCTGCGGATTCGGCAGAAGAGGGATGGACGGATGAGGATCGGAGAGATTGAACTTTCCCGGGGAGCGGGTCTCGCGCCGATGGCCGGCGTCACGGATGCGGCCATGCGGCTGCTGTGCCATGAGCAGGGCGCGGCCTGGGCGGTCAGCGAGATGCTCTCGGCCAAGGGCTGGATCTACTCCCAGGGGAAGAACCGGAATGCCGTCGAGCTGCTGCAGCGGCTGCCCGGCGAGGGCGTTGCCGGACTGCAGCTGTTCGGGCGCGAACCGGATTACGTCGCCCAGGCGGCACAGCTTTTGGAGTCGATCGGGTTTCAGTTTATCGATCTGAACTTCGGATGCCCGGCCCCAAAGATCACCGGCAACGGCGAGGGCAGCGCCATGATGCGCGAGCCGGAGCTGATCGGGCGCGTGACGGCGGCGGCGGTCAGGGCCACGCGGCTGCCGGTGACGGTCAAGATCCGCGCGGGCTGGGATGAGACGTGCATCAATGCGCCAGAGGTTGCGCAGATCTGCGAACAGGCCGGCGCGAAGGCGGTTGCCGTTCACGCGCGCACGCGGATGCAGCAGTACGCCGGGCGGGCGGACTGGTCGATCATCCGCGAGGTGAAGCGGCGCATATCCATTCCTGTGCTGGGCAACGGAGACGTCCGGTCGGGTGCGGACGCAGTGCGCATGATCGATGAAACCGGCTGCGACGGCGTGATCGTCGGCCGCGCAGCGCAGGGGAATCCCTGGATTTTTGGCGAAATCCGGGCGGCGTTTCTCGGCGGAGAATGGCGGCCGCCCACGGCGCAGGATCGCGTGGAGATGGCACTCAGGCACTTCGATCTGGAGGTGCGGCTGCACGGCGACAAGCGGGGGCTGCTGGAGATGCGCAAGCACATCGCCTGGTATGTGGCCGGGCTGCCCGGCGCATCGAAATTCCGCGAGACCATCAACACTTTGAGCGGAGCTGAGGCGGTCAAGGACGCGCTGCGCGCGTTCGGCGAACAGGCGGGCAGAAGCGAGGGCGAAACGACGGTGGTTTGATCTCAATGAAATTCCGGAGGACGTCAGTCCTCCGGATCGAAAGGGATTCCGTGCGTTTGCAGCGCTTGTGAAGAAAAAAGGAACAGCCGGCAGGGTGGAGCCTGCCGGCTGCTTTCAGTTTCGGGAGCTCTTCTCCGCGTCAATGGCCAGCACGACCATCAGCGCGGGGATTGCATCGGCGGGGTCGAGCACGTCGATGACGTAGGTGTCCGACCAGTTGAACAGCTGCTTCGAGATCGTCGCGACCGTGTGGCCGCCGGAATCGCGGATGGAGTAATCCCATTCGAGCCAGTTGCCTTCCACCGTCCAGCCGTTCATGTCCAGCACAAATTTCGGTTTGAAGAAGGTGACCTTCTTGCGGATTCCGCCGATGCGCCGATCACCGGCGTAGAGCTCGAACCGGGGCTGGAAGGTCAGAGCGGGCTCCTTGACGGCGCCGACCTCGCGGCCCGCCGTGTCCAGAATCTTGAGGCAGTGCCCCGCTTTGAACTGGCTTTTGACGGTCAATACGGAATTGCCCTGTTCGTCGTAGATATCGTAGGAATCAAACCAGGAAAAAACACGCTGCTTAAATAAGAGTTTCATTGCAGTTCCCCTTTGAAGATGTGCCCCGCTGTGTGCAGCGCGGCTGTCGCCCGGGCAAATTGATCGGCCTTGACCAGGAGGTAATCGGTGTCGTAGGTGGACGCGGCGAAGATGCTGATTCGCGCCTCCGCCAGCACGCGGGAGAGCTCCGCCAGAACGCCGGTCAGCGAAAAGTCCAGCGTGCCGCAGACCCGGAACATCCGCCAGCCATCCTCTATGCGCTGTGCCGATTCCGGAACGGATTCCGACCGGCAGACCAGAGAGAGCTCCTCGTCCGTGCGGGACAGGAACCAGAAGCTGTCATTCACGGGAATGGACGCGCCTTCGGCCAGCCTGCATACGGCAAAGCTGCCGGGAATGATCTGAAGATTCATCGCTTCACCTTACAGTTCGGGATGCGTTTGCATGAAGGCCTCCAGCCCTCGGCGGCAGTCCTCCGTCCATCGGCGGGTGGCGAGCGTCTGCGCCTCGGTGGGAAAGATGCCTGCCCCTACGCGGGCCATCTGCCCGAGCATTCGCGCGCAGAGATCCCGGCGGTCGGACGCGCCATAGGCGTCGAGCATGGCGTTCATGTCCCGGAGAACCGCTTCGGCGCTGTTTTCCCGGTTGCCTATGTCCAGCCACATCCACGCGGCGTAGGCGAGGTCATCCAGGGGATTGCCGAATGCGGCGGCGTCCCAGTCGATCACCGCGGCGGGCAGGCCGTCGATGAACGTGAAATTGCAGGGAGAGAGGTCGCTGTGGCAGACGGTCATGCCGTCGGGACAGCCGGGGAAGTCCCGCAGCGCGTCGTGCAGCGCCCGGATGATCCGCGCTGCCGCGGCGCACTGTTCCGGAGTGTATCTGCCCAGATTGTCCGGCACGTCGCCGGGCAGGAAACTCAAAATCTCCCGACCGCTGGAATCCACGCCAAGAAATTGCGGCGCGAAGGGAATGCGCTTTTGGGCGAGGTGATCCAGCACGTCATGGACAAATCCGGCGTTCTTGCACTGGGGGCGATGCACGCGATCTCCGATGCGCACGACGCCCTGGGTGATCCGCCCGCCGGTCAGCGGGATTTCGCGTTCCATACAGTGTCTCCCTGAAAGTCTGAAAACGGCCCGTCCGGGAAGGGGCGGGCCTGGAAAGGACTTAGCCGATGTACTCCTTGCCGCCCATGTACATGCGCAGCGCTTCGGGAATGCGGATGCGGCCGTCGGCCTGCAGGTTGTTCTCCAGGAAGGCGATCAGCATGCGCGGCGGAGCCACGACGGTGTTGTTCAGCGTGTGGGCCAGATACTTCTTGCCGTTTTCGCCCTTGATGCGGATCTGCAGGCGGCGGGCCTGGGCGTCGCCCAGGTTGGAGCAGGAGCCGACCTCGAAGTACTTCTGCTGGCGCGGAGACCAGGCCTCAACGTCGCAGGACTTGACCTTCAGATCGGCCAGGTCGCCGGAGCAGCACTCCAGCGTGCGCACCGGGATGTCCAGCGTGCGGAAGAAATCCACGGTGTTCTGCCAGAGGCGGTTGTACCACATCATGCTGTCCTCGGGCTTGCAGAC
>JBJEUD010000126.1:0-12843 GCA_051883655.1 Candidatus Faecivicinus sp.
CGCTTCTCCCCCACCCCATTTTGACAGTTGTTGGGATCTGTCTATTGAATTTTCGCCGGATGTGTTGCATAATAAATGCTGCTGATCAACAACGTCTGCAACTGAGGTGACAATCAATGGCAAAAAGCTATACCGAGGCGCTCGAACTGCGCAGCTGTCACTGCGATATGGGCGGCACGTGGCGGCCGAGTGCAATTCTGGAGGCCATGCAGGAGACCGCCGCAGCCCACAGTGCGCAGTGCGGCCTCGACCGCGGCACGATGCTGAAGATGGGCGTCGTCTGGATTCTCTCCAGAACCAAGGTGGAAATGAAGCGGATGCCGTCCATCGGCGAAAAGCTGCACATCGAAACCTATCCCACCGCAGCAAGGCACCTGTTTTTTCCGCGTTCGCACGTCTTCCGGAACGAGCATGGAGACGAGATCGGCTGCGCGAACAGCCTGTGGGTGCTCCTGGACACCCAAACCCGCCGCATTACGTCGGATGCCCGCGTGCTGGAGAGGATGCCGGACAATCGCGATCTGACCAGCGCCGCCGGCATGCCAGCAACCATTCGCCCGCTGGGCGGACCCGTCCAAGCCGGAACAATCGCGCCGCTGTACACCGATCTCGATGTGAACGGTCATGTCAACAACACCAAATATCTGGACTGGTGCTGCAACGCGCTCGGCGTCGAAGTGATGAGCCATTCGTGCCTCTCCTGCTTTGAGGTCAACTATGATGTGGAAATCCGCCCGGACTGCGAAATTCAAACGGAGCTGACCCGCGAGGCGGACCGCCTCGCCTTCTGCGGCTTTGAGGGCGGCAAGCGCCATTTCGCCATCGGCGGCACGCTGTCGCCGCGCAGCAAGTCGGAGCTCTCCCTCTGAAAACACCGGAACTGAACAGAAGGGACCGAGCCTGTCTGAATCGGACAGGCTCGGTCCCTTCTGCTTTGGATCTGTGCTCAGCGCTCTTTCCATGCGCCGAGCTCCGCCAGCGTCATCTCTCCCCAGCTGTAATTCTGCAAATAACTGCCCTTGAACAGCTGCGCGTACTGCGGTTCGCCGGACAGATATTCGTACAGATCGCATCCGATGAGCTGCGTGACGATGCGCCGCTTGCCGTCGACGGACTCCACGATGTCCGCAATCCCGTATTCCTCCAGCGTATTTTTCAGGCGCAGCGCGACCTTGCGATACCTCGCCAGCGTCACCTGATTGGCGGGTTCATCCTCCCACAGCGCCGCAATCGCCTCGGTCGAGGAGACAAATCCGCCGCGCCGGTCCACCAGCAGTGCGAACAGCTCCTTTGCCTTTTCGTTGCGGAACGCGATGGGATTTCCATTGATGAACACATCAAAATAGCCAAATGTCCGGACATACACGCTCGGTGCAGCGGATGCTTCGAGGTTCTGCGAGACCTTCTCCTTGCCCGTGACGTCGTAAAGCGCGACATAGCAGCTCTGCTCAGCGCCGCTTTCGCGGGTTGTGCAGATTGCGCGCATCCGGTGCACCTCGTGGGTGACGACGTCCGTATAGTGAAACTCGCCCTCGCGGTTCTCCAGCAGCTCCAGGAAGCCGTCGTATGTAATGTGGCACTTCGACACGAAGTCCCGGATGGGCGTCATGGACTGCATGACATCCAGCCACTCGCTGCGCTCATATCCGAAGAAGCGGCAGATGTTGTCGCTGATGTACAGCGGGCGCACACAATCGTCGCGAAGCTCGAAGGCGAGCATTCCGTCCGTATAGTGCATGACGAGCTCCTGCATCTGTTCTGCAATGCTGCGCAGCGCGCTGTTCTCGTCCTTCAGCCGATCCGCTTCCTTCTGATGCGTGATGTTTCGGCAGCAGAACAGGCCGTTCGCTTCGCTCGTTCTCAGGAATACGCCGATATAGCAGCGCACTGTGCCGTCGGAGAAGCGCACCCGGAATTCCACCTGCACTGGCCGCTCCTCTTCCTTTCGCGTCATGCAGGAAAGGAGCTGATCCAGCGCAGCCCTGACCCGGCCGCGATCCTCCTCCACAACGGCGCTGTCAATCCAGAACCTTGCCGTTTCCTCGAGCATCATGGGCATGTGAGCCATCTCGCCCAGCTTCTGGAAATAGTGTCCCTGCAGGAACCGGATCGTTCCCTTTCGAAAGTCGAATTCGGTGATTTCATCGTAGACCTGCGACAGCGCCCGGAGATAGCGCTGCTGCTCCGCAAGGCGCTTTCTCTCATAGCGATCGGTCTCATCCACGCAGACGCTCTGAAACTCCTCCCGACCCTCCGCGTTGACCACCTTGCAGATCCACCCGTACAGGCGCACGCGCGTGCCGTCGCCCCGCAGCGCCGTGATCTCGCCTGCCACGGGCTTGTCCTGGGTATACACCAAATCCAGGAACCGATGAAACCGTTCCCGCTCCTCCGGAGGAATGAACAGATACACATTGCTCTTGTGCTGCTCGATCCGCTCGAGCGCCTCCGGCGTGTCGCCCGTCAGGCGCAGAATCTCCAGCATCCGGGCGTTGACATAGGTCACCCGGGGATTCTCCGCACAGGTATATTTCACGATGCCGCAGGGCACGGTCTCATTGAGCGCATGCAGCGCCTGGTTCTCCATCCTGATGGCCGTGACATCCGTCAGCGTGGCGAAGCCCTGCATTCCTCCGCAGCTGCCGCGCCTGGAGGTCATGGTTTCCTGGACATACAGCATCGTGCCGTTCGGACGAATCAATCGATACTGCAGCGTCATGCGCCGCTCTGAAGCGGCCATCTCCCGGAGAAAGGCGCAGTAGGCCTCGCGATCCTCCGGATGCACGAGCGCCGCATAGGTATCTGCCTGCGAATCGAGCATTTCGTCCTCCGTGCATCCGATCATCTCGCAAAAATTCCGGCTGACGTAATCCGGATGCGCAGGCGTCTCCAGGCAATACCGATGAAATCCATCGACGCTGTTTTCCAGAATGCTTTGTGCAAACTCAATTCCGTTCCCCATGCATTGATCCTTCCGTCTTCTATCAATCGGCGGTGGGGCGCTTCTTCAGCGCGCTCTTTCCGTCCTTTCATTCAAATATAGCATTGAAATCGGGAAAAGTCAATGCATGAACCGCCCCCTGGCCGAAGCCGGAAGGCGGTTCATGTCTGTTCATTCGGCCAAGACAGCGCAACGCTCGCGCAGCTCCAGCTTGCGGATCTTGCCGCTGATGGTCTTCGGCATTTCAGCGACGAACTCCACCGTGCGAATCCATTTGTACTCCGCCAGCCGGGCATTGCTGAAATCCTTGAGCTCCTTTTCCAGCTGCTTGGAAGGCGCATAGCCCTGATTGAGGTGCACGACGGCCTTGATCGCCTGGCCGCGAAGCGGATCCGGAACGCCGATGACGCTGCACTCCAGCACCGCCGGATGCTCCATCAGCACGTTTTCCACCTCGAACGGTCCAACGCGGAATCCGCCGGTCTTGATGATGTCGTCGAACCGGCCGTGGAACCAGCAGCAGCCGTTTTCATCCATCCAGGCCGCGTCGCCCGTGTGGTAGACGCCGTCTCTCCATACGTGCCGATACTGCTCGTCATCGCCCAGATATCCGGTGAAGATGCCCGGCTGCCGTCCGGACGCGTCCGGAACGATGACCACCTCCGCAATCTCCCCCACTGAGGCACGGGAACCGTCCCGGCGGCGCAGCTCGATATTGTACTGCGGCGTGAATCTTCCCAACGCGCCATCCACCGGCGCATCGCCCTTGAAGTTGGCCATGAGCACCGTGGTTTCGGTCTGGCCGTAGCCCTCGGCCAGCGGGATGCCGGTGCGCTCGGTGAACTGGCGGAACACCTCGGGTGCGAGCACCTCTCCCGCCGTCGTGGCATGGCGCAGCGTGGGCATGGCGGGGATCTCCTTGCGCACGAGATAGCGGTACACCGTCGGCGGCGCGCAGAACGAGGTGACGCCATAGCGGTTGATCACAGAGACGAGCTGGCGGGGATCGAAGTTGTCAAAGTCATAGACCATCACGGCGCAGCCCACCAGCCACTGGCCGTAGATCTTGCCCCAGGAGGCCTTCGCCCAGCCGGTTTCCGCCACGGTGAAATGCAGGCCGCCATCCTCCGCCTGCTGCCAGTACTTTGCCGTTACGATGTGCGCCAGCGGGTAGGTGAAGTCGTGCATCACGCCCTTGGGATGTCCGGTCGTTCCCGAAGTGAAGTAGATCACCATGGGATCCGTGGCGCAGTTGGGCTGGCGTTCCAGCAACTCGGAGGCCGCTTCAATCTCGCAGGTCAGGTTTCTGAACCCGGCGATCTCCTGCTGAACCGTCCAGAGCAGCAGCTCCTGTCCCGTTCTCTCCGCCGCCTGAAGGATCTTCTGCGGCACACTGTCCTGCGGCGTGCAGACAATGCCCTTGACCTGGGCGCACTCCATGCGATAGACGAGATCGTTGACCGTCAGCATGTGCGTTGCCGGAATCATTACGACGCCCAGCTTGTGCATTGCAATCGCGCAGATCCAGTATTCATAATGGCGCTTCAGCAGCACCATCACCCTGTCGCCGCGGCGCAGGCCCGCGCTGCGAAACACGTTGGCGGCTCTGTTGCTCAGCCGGCGGATGTCGTCGAACGTGAAGACGCGCTCTCCGCCCTCGGGACTGCACCACACAAGCGCGCGTTTATCCGGCGTCTTGGCGGCAATTTCGTCCACAACGTCGTAGCCAAAGTTGAAGTTCTCCGGGTAGTGCAGATCGAACTTGATCAAGCGTCCGGACTCGTCAAACTTTTCCACACAAAACTTCTGATCAATACTCATAGGCTCCATTTCCTCAGGCATCCGCCCAATCATAATTTACTTTTTCGGGATTTCCCAGACTTCGAAAGCGATTGTATCGCTTCTGAAGCAGTTCGGGATCCGCAGCCAGCAGCTTCACTTCATCATACAGCGCGCCTCGGAGGCGGTCGTAAAAGGCGGGTTCGCCGATTCCCTCTTCCGACAGCGTGCGCTCCACCACGCCCAGCGCCTTTGCATCCTCCGCAGTCAGCCGAAGGCTGTTGGCGGCTTCCTCCGCCCTGGACGCATCCTTCCAGAGAATGCTGGCACATCCCTCCGGAGAGATCACGGAATAGACGGCGTTTTCCAGCATCCACACCCGGTCGGCCATGGCGAGCGCCAGCGCTCCGCCGCTTCCGCCCTCGCCGATCAGCACAGAGATGACCGGAACGCACAGCGTCGCCAGCTCCATGAGATTCTCCGCAATCGCCTGGCCCTGGCCGCGCTCCTCTGCGCCAACCCCGCAGCGTGCGCCGCAGGTATCCACAAAGCAGACGACCGGCCGGCCGAATTTCTCCGCCTGCTTCATCAGACGCAGCGCCTTGCGGTATCCTTCGGGGTTGGGCGTTCCAAAGGACCGAAATGCCCGCTCCCTGGCCGTGTGGCCCTTCTCAATGGCGATGACCGTCATCGGCAGGTCGTTCAGCCATGCGATTCCGCCGACGATGGCGGAGTCATCCGAATAGCGGCGATCGCCATGCATCTCAATGAATCCCGAAAAGATGGCCTCGATATAATCGATTCCCGTCGGCCGGTCGCCGCTTCGCGCCAGCTTCAGCCGCTCATACGCACTCAAGCTCATGTCGTCTTCCTCCGGTATGCATACGCAAAAGCTCTGCAATCGTCTGCTTCTGCTCCATTCTGGGAACAATTCCGTCGATGAAGCCGTGCTGCAGGACGAATTCCGCCTTTTGAAAGCGCTTGGGCAGCGCCTTTTTGGTGGTTTGTTCAATGACGCGCGCGCCTGCAAAGCCGACGGTCGCTCCGGGTTCCGCCAGAATCACGTCGCCCTCCATGGCAAAGCTGGCGGTCACGCCGCCGGTTGTGGGGTGCGTCAGCATCACCAGATAGAACAGCCCGGCATCGCTGTGCCGCTTGACCGCCGCGCTGGTCTTCGCCATCTGCATGAGCGAAAGCAATCCCTCCTGCATCCGCGCGCCGCCGGAGACCGTAAAGCCCACAACGGGCATGCGCCGCTCCGCAGCATATTCAAACAGCAGCGTGATCTTCTCGCCGACGCCGGTTCCCATGCTGCCCATCATGAAATAGGGCTCCATGACAAACAGGCAGCAGGGCTGTCCTCCGATTTTCGCGGCGCCGCAGATGACGGCCTCCGGCTCACCGCTGGCCGCGCGCACGACCTCCAGCTTGTTCCGGTATCCCGGGAAATCCAGCGGATCTCCGGAGTGAACTGACGAAAACAGCTCGCAGAAGGAATCGCGGTCGGCGATGAATTCGATTCGCTGCCTCGCCTTCATCCGGAAGTGGTAGCCGCAGGGACAGGTCAGCTGATTCTCCCAGAGCATGCTCAAAGGAAAGCTCTTGCGGCAGTTCGGGCAGGTCTCCTCCGGCTCCTCCGCATCCGGCAGCATGGGCGCAGACGCGCGTCCGCCCTTCTCCAGCTCGTTTTTGGGTTTGTAGAGGAAGTTCAAAAACGCCATATCCTACCTGCCCTCCATGAACGTCAGATCATATTCGCCGGATACATACCGCTCGTCGCCGATCAGCTCCAGCTGCTCCTCGATGTTGGTGGGAATGCCGTCGATCACCAGCTCGCACAGTGCCGCGCGCATCTTGCGAAGGGCCTCCTCACGGGTTCGGGCAAACACGATCAGCTTGCCCAGAAGGGCATCGTAATACGGGGACACCGCCGCATCGGGCGTCAGATAGGTGTCAAACCGCACAAACGGGCCGCCGGGAACGTGCAGCATGCGCAGCGTTCCACAGGCGCGGGCGTTGATTCTGCACTCAATGGACGCGCCATCCAGCGGGATCTCCTCCTGCCGGAAGCTGAGCGGAATGCCCGCGGCAATCCGGATCTGCCACTTGACCAGATCGATTCTCGTGAGCATCTCGGTGACGCTGTGCTCCACCTGCAGGCGGACGTTCATCTCCATGAACCAGAAGTTCCCCTCGCGATCCAGCAGAAACTCCAGCGTGCCCGCGCCCACATAGCCGATCTGCTTCACCGCGCGCACGGCCCGGTCGATCAGCGCGGCGCGCTGCTTGGCGTTCACCGCCGGCGAAGGCGATTCCTCCATCAGCTTCTGGTTGCGGCGCTGCACGGAGCAGTCGCGCTCGCCGAGGCAGACCACATTTCCGGCCTCATCCGCCAGAATCTGAAGCTCCACATGTCTCGCAGGAAAGACATACTTTTCCAGATAGACCGCTCCATCTCCAAAGGCAGCCGTCGCCTCCGCTGTGGACTGATGAAAGGCGCCCTCCATCTCATCCGGAGAGTGAATCAGCCGGATGCCGCGCCCTCCGCCGCCGGAGCTGGCCTTCAGCATCACCGGATATCCGATTTTTTCCGCCGCGTTCAGCGCCGCTTCCACATCCGGCAACGCCTCCGTTCCGGGAATCACACTCAGTCCCGCCTCGGACATGCGGCGCTTGATCGCCGCCTTGTCGCCGAGGATCTCCATGCTCTCCGGCCTCGGTCCGATAAAGACCAGTCCGTTTCGCCGGCAGAGTCCGGCGAAGTGGGCGTTCTCGGAGAGAAAGCCGTATCCGGGATGGATGGCCTGCGCCCCGGAGAGCTGGGCGGCCGTGATGATCCGGTGCTGATGGAGATAGCTCTCCGCCGCTTCGGCAGGTCCCAGGCAGTAGCTCTCGTCGGCCATGGCGACGTGAAGCGCCGACCTGTCCGCCTCAGAATAGACCGCTACGGTGGCGATGCCCATCTCCTTGCACGCGCGAATGATGCGAACGGCGATCTCTCCCCGATTTGCAATAAGGATTTTTGAAAACATGCCTCATTCTCCAATGACTGCAAATGAAAACTCCGCAGAGACGCAGACCTTGCCATTGACCGACGCGGAGCCCTCTGCAAAATAGAACGGCGGCTTTGCGCGCTTGATGCTGCACCGCGTCTCCAGCGTATCGCCGGGGCGCACCGGCGCGCGAAAGCGGACCTTGTCCAGCCCGGTGTAGACCGGAAGCTTTCCGTCGGTCATGGCCCCCGAGAGCAGCACGCAGGCCGACTGCGCCAGGATTTCGCACAGGATCACGCCGGGAACGATCGGATTTCCGGGAAAATGGCCGCGCAGGAAGAACTCGTCGCCGCGCACGTGATATCGGCCGCAGGCGACCTCCCCATCGCGATGTGCCTCGTCCAGCAGGAGCATATCCTCCCGATGGGGCAATATGCCCTGGATCTCTTCGCGATTCATCCTTTACCTCCTGATTCGGAACAGCTCGCAGCCGTAGTCCACGGCCTGTCCGTTTTTCACACAAATCTCTTCCACGACGCCGCCAGCCTCGGCCGGAATTTCGTTCATCAGCTTCATCGCTTCGATGATGCACAGCGTCTCTCCGCTGCGAATGCGGTCGCCGACACTGACGAAGGGCTCCGCGTTCTCCGCGGGCGCGGCATAGAACACGCCAACCATGGGCGAGCGCACCACGAAAACATCGTCATCGTCATCATTCTGCGCCTGTGCTGCAGCCGGGACCGCCGCGGTGACCGCCACGGGAGCTGCAACGCCGACATTGCGCTCCAGGCGCACGACGGTGTTGTTCTCCGTGATCTCCAGTCCGATCAGTCCCAGCTCATTCATCAGGTTCGCATACTTGCGAATGTTTGCCTCGTTCATTTTGATCCCCTTCTGAATGCCAGGCACGCATTGTGCCCGCCAAATCCCAGCGAATTCGACAGCGCAAGATCAATCGAAGCGCTCACGGCTTCATTGGGAACACAGTTCAGGTCACACGCAGGATCGGGCTGGTTCAAATTCAGCGTCGGCGGAATGATTCCCTCGTTCAGCGCCAGGATGCAGGCGATGGCCTCCACCGCGCCGGCCGCGCCGAGCATGTGCCCGGTCATGGACTTCGTGGAGGAAACAAGGGCGGCGCGGGAAGCCTCCTCGCCCAGCGCTGCCTTGATCGCCAGCGTCTCGGCGGTATCATTGAGCGGCGTACCCGTGCCATGGGCGTTCACATAAACGCGCTCCGAGCCATCGTAGCCCGCTTCCGCGAGGGCGTCCTTCATCGCCTGTGCACCGCCGCGCGCATCCGGCAGAGGCGCGGTAATGTGATGCGCGTCGCAGGTTGAGCCATAGCCGCACACCTCCGCGTAGATCTTTGCGCCGCGGGCCTTCGCATGCTCGTACTCTTCCAGCACCAGCGCGCCCGCGCCTTCGCCGATGACAAACCCTGCACGGCGACGGTCGAAGGGCAGCGAAGCTGCATCAGGATCCTCGGAGACGGACAGCGCCTGCATGTTGATGAAGCCTGCCACGGCGGACGGGCACACCGCCGCCTCGGCGCCACCGGCGATCATTGCGTCGGCATAGCCATGCCGGATTGCGCGAAGCGCCTCGCCGATGGCGTTGGAGCCCGAAGCACAGGCGGTCACCGCCGGCATGGCCGCTCCGCGGCAGTCAAACCGGATGGCAATCATGCCGGATGCCATGTTGCTGATCATCATGGGGATAAACAGCGGCGACACGCGGCGCGGGCCGCGCTCAATCAGCTTGCCGTATTCCGCTTCAAAGGTCTGAATGCCTCCAATGCCCGTGCCAAAGTACACGCCGATGCGCTCGGGCGGGAGCGTTCCGGTCACGCCGCTCTCCTCAACTGCCTGGCACGCTGCGGCGAGCGCATACTGCGCGCAGGGATCGCTGCGCAGCACTTCGCTCTTTTCCATATAGGCACGCGGATCAAAGTCCTTCACTTCCGCAGCCAGCTTGGCCTTGTAGTTCGCCGTATCAAAGTGCGTGATGGGGCCAATGCCATGGATGCCATGGATCAGGCTGTTCCAAAGCGATTCCACGTTGTTGCCCACGGGCGTCACTGCGCCCATTCCGGTCACGACAACTCTTCTGATCTTGCTTTCCAAATTTCTATCTCCTCACATGGCGATTCCGCCGTCAACGCGCAGAACCTCGCCTGTCACATATTCCGCTCCAATCAGGTATGCCACGGCGTCCGCGACATCCTCCACCCCGCCGAACCGGCCCAGCGGAATCGTCTCCGCCAGCTTGTTCGAAGCCTCGGGCAGGCCATCCGTCATGTCCGTGCGAATGAATCCGGGCGCCACCGCATTGCAGCGGATGCCGCGGGAGGCAAGCTCCCGGGCCACGGATTTCGTCAGACCGATCAAACCCGCCTTGGAAGCGGCGTAGTTCGCCTGTCCGGCATTGCCCATCAGGCCCGAAACCGAGCTGATGTTGACGATCACGCCGCTGCGGGATGCGATGAACGCCCGCGTGCAATGGCGGATCATGTTGAATGCGCCCTTGAGATTCACGCCGATCACGCGATCAAAGTCCGCCTCGCTCATGCTCGCCACAAGTCCGTCGCGCGTGACGCCGGCATTGTTGACGAGGATGTGAATGCCTCCAAAATCCTTGCGAATGGCCTTGATGGTCTCGCCGGCCTGTGTAAAATCCGCGACATCGCACGCATAGCTCTGCGCCTTCACGCCATAGCGCTCGCGGCACTGCTCGCAGATCTCCTCCGCCGCAGCGCCGTTGCTCGCATAAACCGCGGCAATATCCGCCCCCAGGGACGCGAGCTTCAGCGCGATGGCCGCGCCGATTCCCCGGGACGCTCCGGTCACAATGGCGGTCTTTCCCTTCAGCATGCTCTCACCTCCGCGACAAGCGCCTCCAGCTGCTCATAGTTCGACACTGCGAATGTCCGCACCCTGGGATCGATGCGGGCAATCAGATTGCACAGCGTCTTGCCAGGGCCGATTTCAACGAAGCTCTCCACGCCGTCGGCAATCATGTTCCGCACAATGTCCTCCCAGCGCACGGGCGAGCAGATCTGCCGGGACAGAACGGGAGCGATCTCCTGCGGATACGGCTCCGCGGTCACATCCGAATAGACGGGCATCCGAAGCGCCCTGAAGGAAACTTCATTCAGCGACCCGGAAAACGCCTTTGCCGCTTCGCTCATGTAGGGCGAATGGAACGCGCCGCGCACCTTCAGCGGAAGCGCGCGTCCACCGGCCTGTTTCACCGCAGCATAGAACGCAGTCATTTCCTCCTCCGCTCCGGACACGGAAACCTGTCCGGGGCAGTTGTAATTTACAGGATAGACGTTCCGAAACTGACTGCAAAGTTCCTCCACCTGCGCGCTGGACAGCCTGAGCACCGCCGCCATGGACGTTGCGCACTTCTCAGCATCCTCCTGCATCAGCTGGCCGCGCTTGCATACCAGCGAAAAGGCGTCGCCGAATTCCATGGCATCCGCCCAGGCCAGCGCGGAAAGCTCGCCCAGGGAGAATCCCGCCGCCGCATCTGCCCGCAAGCCGCAGCTCTCCAGCGCAGCGGCGGCTGCCAGCTCCATCGCGAAGAGACACGGCTGACAGTTCTTCGTCTCCTTCAGTTCGGCTTCTGTCCCGGAAAAACACTGCGCCGACGTTCCGGCGCGCAGCGCATCGCACCGTTCAAACACCTTCGCCGCCGCCGGATAGCTGCGGCACAGCGCCTCCCCCATGCCCGGATGCTGATCTCCCTGACCGGAGAAGACAAATGCTACTCGAGACATTCTGCGGCCCTCCTGAGGATCGGCTCCGCGCCCTCAACCACCTCGCGGATGATCTCCGCAGCGGGCTGCGTCCTGCCGACCATTGCGGCAATCTGACCGGAGAGGAAGCATCCCTTTTCGACGTCTCCCTCCTGAACCGCCAGGCGCAGCGCGCCGGTGCCCAGCGCCTCGAGTTCCTCGTCAGACGCTCCGCCGTATTCGCGCTTGGAATAGTTGCGGGCAAAGGCGGTGCGCAGGCTGCGCACAGGATGTCCCAGGCGCTTTCCGGTGACCATCGTGCACAGATCGTCGGCCTTGAGAATTTTCTCGCGGTAAACCGGATGGATCGTGCATTCCTCGGCGCTCAGGAATCTGGTGCCCATCTGCACGCCGCAGGCGCCGAGCATCATTGCCGCCGCGAAGCCGCGTCCATCCGCAATGCCGCCGGCTGCAATGACCGGAAGCGGCGTAGCGTCGCAGACCAGCGGCACCAGCACCATGGTCGTCAGTTCGCCCACGTGGCCGCCGCTCTCGCCGCCCTCGGCAATGACTGCCGTGGCGCCAAGCCGGGTCATCAGCTTCGCCATGGCCGTGGAGGCGACCACGGGAATGACTTTCACGCCTGCGCTCTTCCACAGCCCCATATACTTGGAAGGATTGCCCGCGCCGGTGGTGACCACGGAAACGCGCTCGTCCGCAGCCAGCTGCGCGACCTCATCCGCATAGGGGCTGAGCAGCATTACATTCAGACCAAAGGGCTTGTCTGTGAGTTCCTTCGCCTGATGGATCTGCGCTCTGACGTAGCTCGCCGGCGCATTGCCCGCCGCGATGATGCCCAGACCGCCTCCATTGGACACCGCCGCAGCCAACCTGCCATCGGCAATCCAGGCCATGCCGCCCTGAAACACGGGATAGCGGATGCCGAGCATATCACACAATACGGACTTCACCATGCGTCACTCCTGAATCTGCGCTTCGATGACCTTCATCAGATCCGCGACAGTTTCCACCTTCTGGTCCAGCTCGATCTCGTGGCCGATTTCGCCCTCGAGCTTGATCAGAACTTCCATCGTATCCAGGGAATCAATTCCCAGCTCCTCGAAGCGGCTCTCGGGCTTGATCTCGGCCACATCGCAATCCGTGCGCTCAGCAATCAGCTTGGCAATGGTTTCAAACAACATCTTTCTATTCCTCCAGCATTCATTGTGTTGCACCGTGCAACTGTGTCCATTTTACCTGCCGCCGGTTCCCCGAAAGTTCCCTGCGTGTTCCACGGGCGTTCCCCCTGGATTCGAATCCGCAGCTTTTTTCAGCTTCGCACCATTTTTCAGACAAAACAGCTCCATGGAACCTGTCCATGGAGCTGT
>JBJEUD010000127.1:0-47603 GCA_051883655.1 Candidatus Faecivicinus sp.
GATGTTTTTATTCTACACCAACTTGGAGGTTTACACAATTATTGGGATGGTCTCGTTCATTTTCTGTACCCATTCCAACTGATTACTGGATTTGAGCTGTTCAGTTACGTTCTCAGATTGTTTCATTTCTTCGATAAGCTGTTCCAGCATCTCGTGTGCCTGCTCGTTGATATCCATCAATTGCTGCTTCAGCGTACCCTCCAGAATCATCATCTGATAGGCAACAGTACGATGTTTTTCCAGATAGTCCTTGCGCATACGTCCGTATTTGCCGATCTCTTCGGCGGGCTGTTTGGGATAATCGATGAGGGGATACAGCATGCCATCTTCTGCTTCTCTGTATTGAATCTCCGGCCACTTGATCATTCAAAACACCTCCGCAGCATTCATTGACTAACCTTGACTTTTATTTTATGATTATTATAAACCAGCAAATCCCCATTGTCAATGGTTTATGCTCTATTTGAGTTGATTTTTATGCATAGATACGCTATAATAGAATTGTGATATAGGGGGTGGAAGCATTGAAAATCATTGCAGACCGGCTGCGCGGATTGCGAAATGAGATGCATTTTTCTCAAACGAACCTCGCGAAGGTTCTCGGCATCACGCAGTCGAGCATCAACCGCTATGAAAATGACGATACTTCGCCAAGTTATGAAGTATTGCTGAAATATGCTGATTATTTTGACGTGTCCCTTGACTATCTTTTCGGACGTTGCGACGAGCCGGAGGGAATGCTGTACAAGCACCAGCCCAAGATCGGCAGAGGGAATCCCGACATGCAGAGATTTATCGAGATGTGCTTCGATCCCGCCTCGCCCATGAACGCCCGTTTGAAGGAAACATTATTGCAAATGCTGGAGGAGTCTGAGCCATGACCAGAAAGAGTTCGAAGATCATCGTTCAGGATGTCCCGGTTACGATCATGAACACAGATCAGAGCGATTATATCAGCCTCACAGATATGGCCAAAGCGCGTACAGACGCCAGTCGTGCAGCCGACGTCATCAAAAATTGGCTGAGAGCCCGTTCCACGCTGGAATTTCTTGGTACATGGGAACTCATGTACAACCCTGATTTCAAAGTGGTCGAATTCGACCACTTTAAGAGTGAAGCAGGCTTACATACCTTTACCTTAAGTGCGAAGGAATGGATTAAGAGAACCAATGCCATCGGAATATATGTTCAGGCCGGACGCTACGGCGGAACCTATGCGCATAAAGACATTGCTTTTGAATTCGGTTCTGCGATCAGCCCTGTATTTAAACTCTATCTGCTGAAGGAATACCAACGTCTGAAGGACGAGGAAAATGATCGTTTGAAGCTCGAATGGAGCGCGAAACGCTTTCTTTCCAAGAGTAACTACCTGATTCATACGGACGCCGTGAAGAATTATGTCCTTCCACAGAGCAACTATACGAAAAACACCGAATGGCTTGCATATGCCGACGAAGCTGATCTCCTCAATGTAGCTCTGTTTGGATGTACGGCAAAGGCATGGCGCGATGCGAATCCGGAACTGGCAAAAAGCGGCAACATCCGCGATTATGCCTCTATTCCTGAACTGACCGTTCTTTCAAATCTGGAAACGCACAATGCAGAGTTGATCAAACAAGGCATAAGTAAGCAGGATCGTTTTGAGAGGCTTCGGCAGATTGCACAGTATCAGATGCAGGTGCTCAGCGAGGCAGCGCGTATCAGAGAATTGCCGGAAAGGAGTGCGGAGGATACATGAAAGCCGTCATCTACGCCCGATATTCCTCCGACAACCAGCGCGAGGAATCCATCGAAGGACAGCTGCGCGAATGTACGGCTTTTGCAGAGAAGAACGGCATAACGGTTCTCCGGCACTACATCGACCGTGCTTTCTCTGCCAGAACGGATAACCGACCGGAATTCCAGAACATGATCAGGGATAGCGGAAAGAAACTGTTTGATATGATTATCGTCTGGAAGCTGGACAGATTTGCGCGCAACCGCTATGACAGCGCTCGATACAAGGCTGCGCTGAAGAAAAACGGGGTGAAGGTCGTTTCTGCCACGGAGGTGATTTCCGAAGGTGCGGAGGGCATCATTCTGGAATCGGTGCTGGAGGGCTACGCAGAATACTTCTCCGCTGATCTTTCCGAGAAGGTCGTTCGCGGCATGACAGAAAACGCTCTGAAATGCGTATTCAATGGTGGCACTATACCGATGGGTTACATCATCGACCAGGAACAGCATTTTCAGCCGGATCCCTTGACTGCTCCGATGGTGCTGGAAGCTTTCAAACGCTATGACGAAGGCGCAACAATGAAAGCAGTTCGTGATTGGCTGAACAATCGTGGCTTGAAGAACACAAAGGGCAGGCCCTTAAATTACAACTCCGTGGAATACATGCTTAAAAATCGCAGATACATCGGCGAATACAAGTATCGTGATATTGTCATTCCAGACGGGATTCCTGCCATTGTTCCCAAAGATCTGTTTGACCGCGTGCAGAACAGGATGGAGAAGAACAGGCGAGCTCCTGCCCGTCATAAGGCAGAAGACGATTACCTGCTGACCACCAAGCTGTTCTGCGGACACTGCGGCGCGCTCATGTTTGGCGAATGTGGAACCAGCCAGAACGGAACCGTTTACCATTATTACAAATGTGCATCCGTTAAAAAGAGGCAGGGAAACTGCAAGAAGAAAACTGTGAGCAAAGTCTGGCTGGAAGAACTTGTGGTCAACGCAGTTATGGACATGGTCATGGATGATTCAGCAATCGAAGCCATCGTATCCATGCTGATGGACTTACAGGATCGGGAAAACACGAACTTGCCCTTGTACGAGCGGCAGCTGGCGGAGATTAACGCAGGCATAGAAAACCTGTTGAATGCCATTCAGCAGGGAATCCTGACCAGATCTACAAAGACCCGCCTGGAGGAGCTGGAAGCGGCCAGAGATGAAGCTGAAAGCCGCATCGCCTGCGAGAAAATGTCATCGCCCAGAATCAGTGAAGAATTCATGCGATTCTGGCTGCATCGTTTCCGCAAGCTGGATGTAAGGCAACAGGATCACCGGAAAATGCTGATCGATGCCTTCATCAACACCATCTATCTGTATGATGACAAAATTGTAATCACCTTCAACTACAAGGAAGGAACGAAAACCGTCTCCTTCGATGATGTGAAAGAATCTCTTTCGGGAGAGAGAAGTTCGGATTTGGATTCATCCGCTGTACCACTCAAAACCGTTGAAAACACGATGTTTTCAGCGGTTTTCTTTTTCTTTGATCGGCATTGTTTCTCCTTCGTGTGCAACTTTTTTGAATATCCCCTCAAGATCCATCTGAGCTCTTGACAGCCTATCGTTCTTCAGATGCGCAAATTTGCAAGATCGTCTCCGCCGCGCGTCCGGCCTCTGAAGCCGGCGGATGCTGCCGCACGGCAGAGCATTTCCTTCCTATTATTATATTTATTGCATTCAGCATCTATTCGTTCAGCGCTGCGCGAAAACTGCCCCGGACCGCATTGCTGCGGTCCGGGGCGGGCTTGAGATATTCAGAGGAAAAAGCCTTAGAGCTTCTCGATCACGGTGACCTCCGCGCTGAGATGGCGGCTGCCGGTGACCTGAATGCCCTGGCCCATCAGATAGGCGCCGGAGAGCGTGCGGGTTCCGCAGGGGCCCTCCACGCGGTAGAGCGCGTCGGGCTCGAGGCCCTGCAGGCGGACGGGACCGGTGGGATCCAGCGTGTGGTCTACCACGGAGATCACGGCGGACAGCTTCTCCGTCACATACTGCCAGATCTGGACGCCGCCTTCCCGCATGGAGCGCAGGCGGTAGAGCTCGCCGAACTGCACGGCGGGGCGGATGCGCTTGTACAGCGCCACCTCGGCGCGCACCTCCTCCAGCTCCGCATCGGACATGGCGTTCAGGTTCGAGCCCACGCCGAAGGAGCCGCACATCGCGCAGCGGGCGCGGAAGGTGAACGGCAGGCGGGGATCGTCGGTGACCCAGGCGCGCATGTACTTGGCCGGATAGAAGTAGGAATAGCCCTCCTGGATGCGGCAGCGGTCGATGGGATCGGTGTTGTCGCTGGGCCAGAACTGGTCGAAGATGGACATCGTCTCGTAGTTCACGCGGGCACCGCCGCCGGCACAGGCCTCGAAGGACACCTCCGGATGGCGCTCGCGCAGCGCTCTTGCCAGGCGGATGACGCCCTGGGCGTGATGCACATAGACCATGCCGTCCTCGCCGCCGTCGTCGAGGGCCTCGGCCATGAAGCGGTTCATGTCCCACTTGATGTAGTCGATGCCGTGCTCGGTCAGCAGCCGGTCGAAGACCTCGATCAGATGATCGACCACCTCGGGCCTGGTCATGTTCAGGCAATACTGGTTGCGGCCGGTGACGGTCTTGCGCCGGGGATAGGCATAGATCCAGTCGGGATGGGCGCGGAACAGGTCGCTGTCGGGGTTGACCATCTCCGGCTCAATCCACAGGCCGAAGCGCATGCCCAGGCCGTGCACATGGTCGATCAGGTGCTCCAGGCCCTGGGGGAACTTTTCGGGATTGACGTACCAGTCGCCCAGGCCCGCGCGGTCGTTGGCGCGCTGGCCGAACCAGCCGTCGTCGATGACGAACAGCTCCACGCCGGCCTTCGCGGCCTTGTCCGCCAGGCGCTCCTGCTCCTCGCAGACCACGTCGAACTCGGTGGCGTACCAGGAGTTGTACAGCACCTCCAGCGGCTCGTCGCGGCGCGCGGCGGGCATCAGGCAGTCGTGGGCGAAGCGGTGCAGCAGGCGGGACATGCCGCCGTAGCCCTCCCGGGAGAAGCCCAGCCAGGCGACAGGCGTTTCATAGGCTTCGCCCCGGCGCAGCGTCTTGGAGAATCCGGTATCGCTGACGCCCGCAGTCACGTTGAGATAGTGATAGGGAACGCTCTCGGCCACGACCTTGAAGTTGCCGGTCCACTGCAGCGCGCCGAACCAGACCTCGCCGGCCGTCTCGGTCACGCCGCGGCCCGCCGCCCAGTTGGGCTGCGCGTCGAAGGCGGTGGTGCCGTGCACGGACTCGTAGACCTTCCTGCCGCCGGAGACCCGCTCGATGCAGAGCTGATGCTCCGTGCCCCAGTGGCCGGTCATGTTCAGAAATTCGTAATCATCGCCGGGCAGCGGCAGCTCCATGGAGAACAGGCGGTTCAGCTCCACGGCCTCCTCGTCCAGATTGACGGCGCGGGCGGCGCGGCCGATGATGTCGTGCTCGGGCAGGACGGTGTAGAGCAGCTCGACGGCAAAGCCGTAATCGGCATCCTTCAGCGTCACGGTCAGCCGTTCGCCCTGAACGTCGATCTTCTCCACCGCATAGCGGAAGTCGCGGGTGCGGTCGGCATAGCGCAGGCGCAGCGAGGTCTCCTTGTTGCGCAGGCAGCCGGCGGCGGAGAACTCCTCGGGCACGCGGTCGCCGCCGTTGGGCCAGAGGTCCTGGATGCGGTCCAGCTCGTCCAGGAAATCCTCGCCGCGGGCGACCTTCGCGCCGTAGTAGAGATGGCGCAGCACGCCGGCGGCGTCCACGCCCATGGCATAGGCGGTGTGAGCAGTCTCCAAAAGGATCAGTCGGTTTTCAAAAACGCGAATGGACATTTGGTTTCACTCCTCTCAAAATCCGGTGGTATGAACGGCAATTCCCATGTGCTCGGGGCTGAGGGCATGCAGCGCGGCGATGGTCTCCGCCTCGTGGGCCCGGCCCAGTCCGCGCTCGCCCAGCGCCTTCATGAACAGGCAGTGGATCCGGTTGCGGACGTTCAGGTCCTCGTCGAAGATCTGGAGATCCGGCAGCGACACGGCGAAATACCCGATGCGCACCTCGTCGTTCATATGGGCGTCGCCATAGTCGATCAGCTTCTCAAAGCGGGCCTTCGCGCCCTCCTCATCGCCCAGCGCGCGGCAGGCGAGGCCCTGATAGTAGATCATCTCCGGCGGCTGATCGTTGTAGTACATCATGCCGGTGGGCTCGGAGAGGCCGCTGGACGCCGCGGTATAGCAGCGCTTCGCCTCGGCCTCGTCGCCCAGCATGGCGTGGGCGCGGCCCAGCAGATAGTAGATGTCGTTCTCCTGCGCGCCGGTCAGCTTGCCCTCGCCGAAGGAATGGGGATAGCTGCCCGCGGCCTGGGTGAGCAGCTCAACGGCCTCCTCCGGCCGGTTCCCGCGCAGCGCCTGGCGCGCCAGCTGGGTCAGCGACACGCGCCACTGGGCGGGCACCTTGCCCTCGCCGCCCTCCCACGGGTGGAACTTGCGGCTGAGCACGCAGTCCAGCGCCCTGCGGTATTCGCCGACGGCGTTCAGGCAGGTCGCGAACTCCAGATACTGATCGTCGCGCGCGGCGGTCAGCGCCCAGTGGCGGCTCATCTCCGCCAGGCGCTGAGCGGCGGGCACGTTCAGCTTCTTGCGCAGCTGATCCAGCTCCATGAACACGCGCGCGTCGCTCTCGTCCATGGCGAAGGCGCGCTCCATCTCCCGCAGCGCGGCGGTGGGATCATGGCGCTTGTTGTAATACGCCAACGAGAGGTTGCGGTGCACCGTGGGCAGATCGTCGCGGATGGACGCGGCCTCCTCCCAGCAGGCGATGGCGCGGTCGTACTGCCGCTTGTCGTACCAGTAGTTGCCGAGGAAGTAGTCGGCCCGGGCGTGGTCGGGCGCGGTCCGGATGGCATATTCCAGCGCAATCGCATCCTCCAGGCGATGGGGGAAGCAGCCGTCGGGCACGGCGGCCTCGGCGCGGGCGATCTCCTCCGCGTCCGCGGCGATCCTCGCCAGGTGATAGTGCAGCATCGGATAGTCGTCGCCGGCGTCGATCCAGCTGCGCAGCACCTGCGCGGCGTCGCCGCTGCAGCCCCACTCGGCGTACATCAGCGCGTATTCGATGATCTCGTTGTGGTTCATGCCGGGCACGCGCATCCATCCGGCGTCCTCGCCGGTCAGCTTCTCCAGCTCCCGGCGGGCGGCGGCGTCCAGCGGATCGGCGGCCACGGCGGCGCGGGCGGCCTGAACCGCCTCGTCCTTCCGCCCCAGCGCGGCGAGAATCACGATCTGAAGGTCGATGGCCTTGCGGCTGCGGGTGTTGCGCGACAGGGACTGGCGGATGTGGTCCAGCGCCTTGTCCCACTGGCCGCGGCCCGCGTCGATGGCGGCGAGGCGGTAGAACCCGGCGTCCTGCCAGGCGGCGTTCCAGGTGGCCTTGTAGAAGGAATCGTAGGCGGCGTCTGTCCGACCCAGCAGGCACTGGGCGACGCCCCGGTTGAACAGCGGCTCGCCGTCGTAGGGGTTGGGATTCTTGATCGTCAGCTTGCGCACAGCGGCCTCGAAGTAGGGCAGGCTCTCCGCCACCAGGCCCCGGCGCATCAGCAGCTTGCCGTAGGCATTGTTGATGCGGGCGTCGGTGGGATCGCGGCGCAGGCCCTCGAGATAGTAGTCCGCAGCATCGCGGGTGGCGTGGCGGTACTGCTCGATGTGCTGGCCGAACAGGAACAGCTCCTCGTTGGTGGCGATCTCCGCGGGCAGGCCGATCTCGGTGGCGGGATCGGGCAGCTCGCCCTCGGTGTGGTCGGCATAGGCGCAGGAGATCAGCAGGCGGCCGTCCCTGTCCAGCACGCGGGCGCGGAGCCGGCGGCTGGCGGTGTTCAGGCGCGCGTCGAAGACGCGGTCGGGGGCGAGGTCGAAGCGCTCGTCGCACAGCACGCCGTTTTCGTCCTCGGCGATGATCCGCGCGCCGTCGCGCACGCCGGAGGCGTAGACGGCGATGCGCGCGCCGTCGGCCTCGGGCGAGAGGTGCACGGCCACATCCCGGTTCGCGTCGCTGACCGTGCCCAGCTCGCGGTAGGGCATGAAGTACTGGGTGAACTCCTTCTCCTCGTAGGGCATCAGCCAGGTGAAGTCGGGCTGATTGTCGGTGAAGCAGCCGGTCATCAGCTCGATGTAGGGGCCGTCCTCGTCGGTGAGGTTGCGGTCCCAGGCGCGGCCGAACTCGCCGTTGCCCCAGGTCCACTGCTTCTTGCCGGGGGACACGTGGTGATCGGCGACGTGCAGAAGTCCCGCGCGCCTGCCGTGATCGTAGTTGCCGACGAAGTCGTAGTCCGAATGGAAGGCCATGTACGAGGTCGGCACGGGGATATTCTTGTAGCGGGAGATGTCCACGCCCTTCGAATAGTCCATCTTGTAGTACACGCCCCGGGCGATGGGGAACGCGGAGACGTCGCGCTTGCCGTGGTCCATGACCGCGTACACGTCCGGCGGGAAGATGGACTGGGTGTCGTCGTTGACCGCCACGGCGGGATTCGCCCACCAGAGGAAGGTCTGGGGCGCGTCGGTGGGGTTGTACAGCTGCGTGCGGATCTCCAGATAGGAGGTGTCCGGATAGACGGTGAAGGCGGAGACGCACTTGGTGCGGAACATGTTCTCGATCTCGCCGATGTAGACCGTGGCGCTGCCGTCCGGATTTTCGGCGATGCGCCATTCCACGGGATCGAAGGTGCTGGGGCGGTGGTGCTGCGGCCAGTTGAATTCGATGCCGCCGGAGATCCACGGCCCGGTCAGGCCCACCATGGCGGGCTTGATGACCTGGTTGTAGTAGACGAAATCGTAGCCGTTGGTCTTGTCGGTGGCGCGCTGGACGCGGCCGCCCAGCTCCGGCAGGAACATCACGCGGATGAAGCGGTTCTCCAGGAACACCGCCGTGTACTCCCTGTCGATCCTGACGTCGCTGACGGTTTCAATCACGGTGTGGGGATAGACCTTGCCCGAGCTGCCCTGATACACGCGGTTTTCCAGAAACACCGGGTTCTTTTCGGGCTTGCCGGGGAGATACGTCGGAATCGTCACGGCTTCCGACCAGACCTGCACCTTTTCCATGGCGGTTTCTCCTTTACATCCAAATTTCCTTGTGATATGATAATAATAGCACATGGAAATTTGGAATGTCACTGTAAATTCAATGCAAATCACTGCGAAAAACAATCACTCCCCGCAGGGACGGAGGTGGGCGCAAAATGCACTTCAACGAGGTGGGCATCCGCGAAGAATCGGTGCACTACTATGCGGCGCCGTCCGCGCTGGCGAAGTCGCTGTACTATTACGTCAGCTCGCTGGGACACTTTTACGTGGAGCCGCCCTACTACGTGCGGCGCATGGACTTCAATTCGTTCCTGCTGCTCGCGGTGGAGGACGGCGCGCTGCGCATCGCCTCGGACAAGGGCGCGCGAAGCGTGCCCGCCGGCGGCGCGATGCTGATGGACTGCCACCGCCCCCACTGCTATTACGCGGAGGGGCCCTGCGAATTTCGCTTTGTCCACTTCAACGGCGTGAACTCCGCGGCGTTCTACGAGGCCATCCTCAAGCGCCACGACGGCCAGAGCATCTTTTCCAACGGCGAGCCGGCGCGCCTCTTCCTGCGCCAGACGCTGGAGCGCTTCGCCGGCGAACCCAAGCCGAACGAGGAGATCACCTCCATCGGCCTGCACAGCACGCTCTGCGCGCTGCTGCGCGACGGCGAGAGCCCCGCGTCCCGGGACGCCGGCCGCTCCCCCGTGGCGATGACCGAGGACTACATCCACCAGAACCTCAGCCGGGCGCTGACCGTGGCCGAGCTGGCGGAGGTCGCCGGATACAGCGTCTGCTATTTCACCCGCAAGTTCCGCAGCGAGACCGGCATGACGCCCTATCACTACGTGCTCGCCAGCCGCATCAGCCGCTCCAAGCAGCTGCTGACCACCACGGACTTCACCGTCCAGCGCATCTCCGAGGAGGTGGGCTTCGGCAGCGCGGAGAACTTCATCCACGCGTTCACCAAGGAGACGGGCATCTCCCCCGAGCGGTTCCGAAAGATCCCGCTGTGAACGGCGGAGCGCCGGCATTTCCCGTTTGCCGGCGATTCTTTTTTTCATTTTTTTATGAAAATTTTTGCGGACAGGCGGCGTTCTGCATTTTTACTACTATTAAATCCATATAAATCCAGCATGAAAATTTTTTCGTCTCCGCCAATGTTGACAAATGGTAAAACATAAGATAAAATAAGAATAGTACAAAAAGCCGGATTGAATTTGGCAAATATCGCAGTATGTAAACTATTCCATCCCCGTTCCTTTCAGTCTTCATTGGAGCAGACGTCCAAAACCCGCTGCTCTAAAATATATGAAGGAGGTCCCCACATGAAAAAGATCCTGGTTTCCATGCTTCTCGTTCTGACGCTGGTCATGACGAGCGTAAGCGCTTTCGCGATCTATGACATCCCGGAAGCCTACGAAATGCCCATCTCCGACGGCAGCATCACCCTCACCGTCTATATGGCGATGGAGGCTGGCTCCGAAAAGGCCATGCTGGACTACACCGAGCATCCCGCCATCAAGGCTTGGGAAGAGGCCACCGGCATCAACTTCACCTTCATCCATCCCCCGGCCAACGATGACGGCACCTTCTTCAACACCACCATCGCGTCCGGCACCCTGCCCGACATCTGGATCACCGGCAACTTCAACTCCTACTATGTGGGCAACGTTGAGGGCGCCATCGACGACGGCATCCTGCTGAACCTGAACGAGTACATCGAGCAGTACGGCTACTACTATCTCCAGAACGCCCATGCGAACTGGGATGAGACCGCCGAGAAGAACTTCATGACCGACTCCGGCATGTACCGCTTCGGCGCCGCCGAGCAGCGCGTCCCGGTTCTGGGCATGGAGCATGAAGGCTTCGTCGTCCGCTCCGACGTCATGGAAGAGCTGGGCCTCGAGATGCCCAAGACCATCGACGAGTTCCACGACATGCTGGTCGCCTTCAAGGACTACGGCTTCGAAGTGCCGCTGGCCCTGGACAAGCTGGATCAGTGGTGGTACTATCAGACTGGCTTCCTGACCAGCTTCTTCGAGACCACCACCAACAAGTTCATCCTGGACGAGAACGGCCAGGTCGTGTACAGCATGCTGCAGCCCGGCTACAAGGACTGGCTGACCATGATGAACCAGTGGTACAACGAAGGCCTGATCGACGTTGACATCGTGGGCCGCGAGCACACCGACACCAAGGCCATGGTCACCTCCGGCCGCTCCGCCGTCACCATGATCGGCAACTGGGAGACCCAGGAAATGATCGCGGTCGGCAAGGCCGCCTGCGGCGAGAACTTCTACCTGAAGGGCATGAGCGCTCTGGCCAAGGACGCCGAGTCCAGCAACTACAACCCCTACGGCCTGCCGATCGAGAACGGTTCCAGCACCATGTACTGGGGCATCTCCACCACCTGCAAGTACCCCGTCGAGGCGTTCAAGGCGCTTGACTGGCTGTACAGCCGCGAGGGCTCCACGCTGATGTGCTTCGGCCCGCAGACCTCCATCGACATGCTGCACAAGGACTCCGGCGAGGAAGTCACCATCTACACCGAGGATGAGAACGGCCAGCGCGCGTTCACCGATTACATCCTGCACAACGACGAGCTGGAGTACAACTCCATCCGCTACATCTACACCATCCAGAACCTGTCCTCCGAGTACGCCTCCGAGATGGAGTACATGCAGTACGGCGACGAGTGCAACGCCCAGTGCTGGGAAGCCTGGACCGCGAACACCACCAGCGACCGCATGATCTCCACTTCCATCTCCCTGACCGCCGAGGAGTCCTCCAAGCAGGTGACCACGATGAACAACATCGAGTCCTATGCCTGGGAGCACATCTACAAGATCATCTACGGCGAAGAGTCCCTGGATTCCTGGGATGCCGTCTGCGAGCAGATCAAGGCCATGGGCATCGACGAGATCATCGCGATCCAGCAGGCTGCCCACGATCGCTACGAGGCCCGCTGATCGGATTCGTGACTCACGCAAAACCGGAGCAACTTCCTGACCGCTGGGCCGGGAACACACTCTGTGACTGAATGAGTGCGCAGGTTCGGCAATGCGCCGAACCTGCGCTTTCTATTCTGAAAACAAATCCGATGAACCGAATGGAGGAGGTTACAGCATGAACAAGTCAAGCACCTCAGGCTCGGTTCCGGCAACCAAATACATAAAGCCCAATCCCTTCAAGATGCTTCTGAAGAACGTGAAGGAACATCCGTGGCTCTACGTCCTTTTCCTGCCGGTTCTCGCCTACTTCCTGGTTTTCCATTACTGGCCGATGTACGGCGTCATCATCGCCTTCAAGGATTATAAGCCGATGAAGGGCATCTTCGCCAGCAACTGGGTTGGCCTCGATAACTTCAGACAGTTCCTGACCGGTCCGTATCTGTGGCGCCTGGTGCGCAACACGCTGACGATCAACCTGGGCATGCTGTTGGTGGCATTCCCGCTGCCCATCGTGTTCGCACTGCTGCTCAACGAGTGCCGGTCGGTCAAATTCCGCAAGGTCGTGCAGACCGTCACCTACATGCCCCACTTCGTCTCCTCGGTGGTCGTCTGCTCGCTGATGCTGATCTTCTGCCGCTCCAACGGCATACTGACCAAGATGCTCGGCGTCTTCGGAATGCCACAGACAAACCTCTTCTCCATAGGACGTTACTTCCAGCCGCTGTACATCGCCATGAACGTCTGGCAGGAGCTGGGCTGGGATTCCATCATCTTCTTTGCCGCGCTGACGTCGATCGACGCCTCGCTGTATGAGGCGGCGCAGGTGGACGGCGCGGGACGCTGGAGGCAGATGTGGCATGTGACACTGCCAGGCATAGCGCCGACGATCGTCGTATTGCTGATTCTGCGAATCGGCAATCTGATGAGCCTCGGCTGGGACCGCATCTACCTGCTGTACAACGAAATGATCTATGAGCAGGCGGACGTCATTTCCACCTACGTCTACCGCACGGGCCTGCAGCAGATGCAGTATTCCTACTCCACGGCAGTCGGTCTGATGAACTCCATCATCAACGTGATCCTGCTGGTGGGCGCGAATATGATCTCCCGCAAGGTCAATGACACCAGTCTGTGGTAAGGAGGCGCGATTATGAGCAACAATTCAAAGGCTTCCGCAGCCACCATCGGCGTTTCCAAAAAGGAAATGAAAAAGAACGGCGTAAAGCGCTCCGCCGGCGCGATCGTCATGGACGTCATCATCTATGTATTGATGACGCTTCTGATGATCGTCGCAGTCTATCCGCTGTACTACTGCCTGGTCGCTTCCTTCTCGGATGCGAAGCTGATCCTGGCCAACACCGAGCCGCTGCTGCTGCCGCTGAAGCCGTACACGCTGCACGGCTACGTGATGGCGTTCCAGAACGCCGGCATCGTCATCGGCTTCCGCAACACGGTGTTCTACGTCATCGGCGGCACGCTGCTGAGCCTGTCCGTCACCATGGCGGGCGCGTTCTGCGTCTCCCGCAAGTACTTCTACATCCGCGGCATCGCGATGAAGCTGATTCTGATCACGATGTTCTTCTCCGGCGGCATCATCCCGCTGTTCTTCGTGGTTCGCTGGATCGGCATCTATGATACCGCATGGGCGTTCGTGCTGCCCTTCGGCGTCAGCGCGTACAACCTGATCATCATGCGCACCTTCTTCGCCGGCATTCCCTCGGCGCTGGAGGAGGCCGCGCTGCTGGACGGCGCGAACGAGCTGCAGATTCTGGTGTACGTCATCATCCCGCTGTCCACCGCGGTCATCGCCGTTATCGCCATGTACTACGGCGTCGGCTACTGGAACGCCTGGTATCCGTCCCTGATGTTCCAGCGCGACCGCAACCTGTATCCGCTGCAGATGTTCCTGCGCGAGGTGCTGATCACCAACGAATCCACCTCCGTGGCCAAGGACGTCACGATGCAGTCCGCAGAGGCCTTCGACCGCGAGCTGATCAAGTACTGCATGGTCATCATCTCCACGGTCCCGATCCTGTGCATCTATCCGTTCCTGCAGCGCTACTTCGTCAAAGGCGTCATGGTCGGCGCCATCAAAGGTTAACCGGTTTGGCATGGGGTTTTCCCCATGCCAAATCCTATGATCAAAAGAACTCAGGAGGAAAAAAATCATGCTTGTCAATCGTCCGCCCATGGGCTGGAACACCTGGAACACCTTTACCGAGCAAATCTCCGATTCCCTGATCCGCGAAAGCGCGGACGCGTTTGTGGATCTGGGCCTGCCGAAGGCCGGCTATGAGTACATCGTGATCGACGACTGCTGGAGCAAAAAGCTGCGCGATCCCGAGACCGACCGCCTGGTGGCCGATCCGGTCAAATTCCCGAACGGCATGAAGTCCGTGGCGGATTACATCCACAGCAAGGGCCTGAAGTTCGGCATGTACTCCTGCGCCGGACAGCGCACCTGCGCGGACTATCCCGGCTCCTTCGACCACGAATTTCTGGACGCGGAGACCTTCGCCAGCTGGGACGTGGACTTCCTGAAGTACGACTTCTGCTACAAGCCCAACGGCGTCGACGGCCCGCTGCTCTATCGCCGCATGGGCATGGCGCTGCGCGCATCCGGCCGCGACATCCTGTTCTCCGCCTGCAACTGGGGCAGCGACGACGTGTGGTCCTGGATCCGCTCCGCCGGCGCGCACATGTACCGCTCCACCGGCGACATCAACGATTCGCCCGAATCCTATCGCCAGATCGTGCTCAGCCAGCTGCCCAAGCTGGGCACCTCCGCGCCGCAGTGCTTCAACGACATGGACATGCTCACCGTGGGCATGTACGGCAAGAGCTCCAACGAGTTCATCGCGGCCAGCGGCTGCAATGACGCCGACTACCGCTCCCAGTTCGCGCTGTGGTGCATGGCCTCCGCGCCGCTGATGCTGGGCTGCGACATCCGCAAGATGGACGAAAAGACGCTGAAGCTGGTCACCAACAAGGATCTCGTGCGCATCAATCAGGACGCCGAGGCCCGCCCGCCGATCTATCTGATGCATCCGTGGCTGAAGGAAAAGGCCATCTCCATGGTCAAGTTCCTGGACGACGGCACCTACGCCATCGCGTTCTTCAACTTCGGCGAAAAGGACGAGAAGTTCATGGGCCAGGGCGCTGTGGAGAACTACATCACCTTCGCCGACTTCGGCCTGCCGAACCACGCCGGCTACGACGTGGTCACCCGCGACGTGTTCACCGGCGAGGAGAAGACCTGGCGCGAATACATGCGCGTCTCCGTGGAGCCCCACGACTGCCGCGTGTTCATCGCCAAGCTCCAGAAGCGCTGAGCGATGAAGTGCGAAACCTGCGGGCGCGAGCTGCGCAACGTGGAGATCGGCCTTTCGCGCAAGCTGATCAACCGCGGCACCGAAATCTTCTTCTGCCTGGACTGTCTGGCCGAAAAATACAAGACCACTGAGCAGAAGCTCCTGGAGCTCGCGGAATATTACTACAAACACGGCTGCACGCTGTTCCGCTGAAAACACCCGTCCGGAGGAGGGCTTCCCTCCCCCGGACTTTTGAAGTCCATCAAAGGATGATGAAAAATGAAGATAACGACCTCTGCCCGGGATGGCTTTGAGGTTTTAACCCTGGAAAACGAACTCCTGTCCGCGTCGGTCGTCCCCGCGCTGGGCGGCAAAATCAGCAGCCTGAGGGACAAGCGCGCCGGCTTCGAGTTCCTCTTTCAGAATCCCCGACCGCGATACCTTCCGCGCCGCCGCGGCGCGTCCTTCCAGGACTACGACGCCTCCGGCTTTGACGACGCCTTTCCGAATGTGGATCCTTCGGAGACGGAGCTCTCCGGGCGAAGCCTCTCCTTTCCCGATCACGGCGAGCTGTGGACGGCGCCCATGCGCGCGGAGGTCGCGGACGGCGGCATCCGGCTCTGCGCCCGCGGCGGCGTCTTCGCGTACGATTACGAAAAGCGCGTGCGCCTGAACGAAAACAGCCTCGCGCTGGACTTCGCGATCACCAACCGCGAGGGCGTTCCGATGCCCTGCCTGTGGACGATGCACTGCCTGGTAAACGTGGATCCCGACACGGAATTTCTGCTGCCCCCGGGGGCGGACGAGGCGGAAAACCTGTTTCCCGGCCCCGTGCTGGGCGCGCAGGGCCGGAGGAAGGTCGCCGAAACGCCGGCGCTGACCCGCGTTCCCGCGCCGGGCAGCGATGTGATGTTCAAATACTACCTGACCGAACCGGTGCGCGAGGGCGTCTGCGGCTACGCCTATCCGTCCCGGGGACGGACGCTCCGGGTGCGCTACGATCCGGAGAAGCTGCCGTACCTCGGCCTGTGGTGCACCATGGGCGGCTACCGGGGGGACTGCAACGCCGCGCTGGAGCCCACCACCGGCTATTACGACAGCATCCCGCGGGCGCTGGAGACCGGCCGCGTGCGGATGCTCGCGCCCGGCGAGCGGTTCGAATTTTCGCTGACCCTGTCGTCGGAGAGCTCCGATTAGCGCGATCATGAATCCCCGCGTCCCCCGAAGCCGCAGCGCCTCGGGGGACGGCCTGTTTTTTGGCGCGGCGACCGGCTGCGCGCCCGGACAATTCCAAGCGACTTAAATCGACAACTGTGCAAGGTATGGGAGGGAGCCGAATGCGACGTATTCTCTTTGTGGACGATCAGCAGTGCGAGCTGGACGGCATGGTGCGCATGATGGACTGGGCAGAGCTGGGGCTCGAGGTGGCCGGCGCGGTGACGGATCCCCGCGCCGCGCTGGAGATCATCCGGAATCGCCCGGTGGACGTGGTGGTGACGGACGTGATCATGCGCGACATGGACGGACTGGCGCTGGTGCGCGAGCTGCGCCGGAGCCACCCGGAAATCCGCAGCGTCTGCATCAGCTGCTTCGACGACTTCCGCTTCGTCAGCGCGGCCGTCAACGAAAGCGGCGTCTCCGGCTACATGCTCAAGCCCATCCGGGTCAACGAGATGCGCGACCTGCTGAAGCGCATTCTCAAGGAGATGGATCGGGAACAGACCGCTGCGCTGAACAGCGGCCGCGTGGCGCTGATGTGCATGGACGCCGCGGACTGGCACGCGGGGCTGCCGCCGGAGCTGCTGAACCGCAGCGTGCGCGTGGCGCGGGGGCGGTCGACCATCCCGGGCGCGCTGGCCCGCCTGGCGCTCAACGGCGGCGAGGTGATCCAGATCCTGCCCGCGAGCGCCGCTGTGCCCGAGGGCTCCGTCGTCTCCGACGCCGTGCCGCTGCGGGACGCCCGCCAGGCCTATCTGCAGATCCCCGTTCCGGCGGAGCCCCCGGTTCTGCAAAACGAGGAGGACGCAATCCGCACCATCAAGGAAAATGTTCAGCACTGCCTGCGGGAAAACGCGGGCATGCAGCGTCTGCTGGAAAACGTATATTTCAGCGAGGGCTACGCCAATTCGCTGTTCAAGGATGCGACGGGCATGACCATCCACCAGTATCTGATCCAGCAGCGGCTGAAGGAGGCCGCGCGGCTGCTGATGGACGAGCCGGACGCGCGGATCAAGGACATCGCCTGGCGCTGCGGCTTCGCGGATGCATCCCATCTGATCAACAGCTTCCGCAAAAGCTACGGCTGCAGCCCTGAGAAGTACAGAAGGAGGGTTCTGAAGCCATGAAGCGCAAATCCCGGGCCGCCACCGTGTCGATCACGGTCAAGCTGCTCGCGCTCCTGCTGCCGCTGATGCTGGCGATTCTGCTGATTTTCGGCAACGAGTGCAACACGCTCTATGCCGACATGATCTCCGAGGAGATCACCGGGCAGATCCAGCTTCAGCTGGACAGCGTCGCCGCCCGGATCAACAGCCAGATCAGCGAGCTGAACCGCATATCGCTGTTCATCTACGCCAACCAGGACCTCCGGGACGGGCTGAGCTGCGCCACGCTGGACGAAGAGGCCTTCACCGCCGTGGACAGGCTCTCGCTGTACAGCGACGTCATCCAGCCGATGTTCCACGTCGTCACCAGCCCCAGCCAGTACATGATGATCCTCTATCCCGCGTCCGAAAAGGTCTTCTGCGACTACTACTACGTGCAGCCGCTGGACAACTTTCCCGACACGCTGCCCCTGCAGGACATGATCGAACAGGGCTTCGCCCACACCTTCTGCAACATCGCCATGGTCCGCGGCAACTACACCCGCCCCCAGCCCGCGCTGGTCATGACCCGCGTGATCTACGGCAGCGGCGGCACGCTGCTGGGCGTGCTGAACACGGTGATCTGGATCAGCCGCCTGGAGGCGGCCATTCAGACGATCCTGCCGGAAAGCGGCGACTGCTGGTACAGCTGCAGCCTTGCCGACGGCCAGACCGTATTCCAGTCCGGCGAGCTGCGCGGCGACATGCTGCAGCTGTCCGCCGACGTGGACCGCATCGGCGCATCGCTGTCCTTCGGGCTCAACACCGACGTCATCAGCGCGCAGACCCGGGAGCAGAACCGCATCTTCGCCGTCTTCACCGCCGCGACGCTGGCGATGGCCGCGGCGGCCATCGCCGTCACCTCCAGTCTGATCATGCGCAGGCTGCGCTACGTGCTGAACAAATACATCCACTTTCCCCCGGGCCACGCCCTTCAGGAGGACGCTCTGGAGGGCTGGGACGAGGCCGCCCGGCTGGACCAGACCTTCACCCACCTGTACCGCGAATACTATGCGAGCGTGCAGGCCCAGCAGCAGATGAAGATCGACCAGCGGAATCTGGAGAACAGCCTGCTCCTCTCCCGCATCAATCCCCACTTCCTGTACAACACCTTGAGCGCCATCCGCTGGAAGCTGCCGCAGGAGGAATGGGAGATCATCGATTCCCTGGTGGCCTTCTACCGGGGCATTCTGGGCAAGGGCGTGGAGAACGCGCCGGTCTACGCGGAGTCCGAGCTGATGAAGCAGTATGTCGACCTGTACTGCTACACCTATTCCCGGAACATCGAATTCACCGAATCCCTGGCGCCGGACGCGATGGTGCTGCTGATCCCCAAGTTCCTGCTTCAGCCGGTGTTTGAAAACGCGATTCAGCACAGCGGCGAAAACCAGGCGCTGCACATCGACCTCCGGGTCTGGTGCGAGGACGGCCGGCTGATCATGACCGTGACCAACGACGGCACGCCCATCGCCCCGCAGATCATGGGCCATCTCAACGCCCTCAACGGGTGCGAAAGCGCGCCGGCGCTCGGCGCGGACGGCGGCGCCGGCGAACCGCACGGCTACGCCATCTTCAACATCATCTCCCGCATCCGGCTGCTGTTCGGCGAGGGCTACGGGCTGTGGTATGGCCTCTCCGAGGAGGGCAATACCCAGGCGCGCTTCGTCCTTCCCGCCTGCGCAACCCGGGAGCAGTTCGACCGCCGCAAGGTTCGTTGAATTGAAAAAAACATGAAAATTGAAGATTTCCATCCACTATGCATTCTTCATTTCGCAACGAAACTTCAAAACTTGCAATAAATCCTCCTGTTTTTCTCAACATTTTCGCCGATCTTGTGATAAACTATTGATCATAAGATGTACATATAGCCTAATTCACCACGGAGGTGATTGTGCGCATGGCCGAAAACCGAGCGACGTCCGATTCCAAAATGATAACGCATCAGGTGCTGCAGAACGCCCGCGAAAACCGCAGGCGGTCCAACCGCATCCGGCTGCGCAGGAGCTACAGCATATACGTCATGCTCATTCCGGGCATTCTGCTGGTGCTGCTGTTCAGCTATGTGCCGATGTACGGCCTGGTGATCGGCTTCAAGGACTACAACATCTTCGCGGGCAGCAATCCCTTCGACGCGATCGCAAAGAGCCCCTGGGTGGGGCTGAAGAACTGGACGGCGCTGTGGACCCAGAGCAAATTCCGCCAGGCCGTCGCGAACACGTTCATCATCAGCGCGCTGAAGGTGGTCATCTGCTTCCCCATCGGCATCATTCTGGCGCTGATGATCAACGAGGTGCGCTCGCAGATCGCCAAGCGCACGCTGCAGACCGTGATGTACCTGCCCCACTTCGTCAGCTGGGTCGTGGTGGGCGCGCTGTTCATGAACATCCTGGGCACCACCGGCATCGTGAACACATTCATCACGGCGCTGGGCGGCGAATCGCAGAAATTCTTCATGGACAACCGATGGTTCCGGTTCGTGCTGCTGCTGACCAGCGCATGGAAGGAATCGGGCTGGAATACCATTGTCTATCTGGCGGCCATCGCCAGCATCGACCCGGCGCTGTATGAGGCGGCGCGCATCGACCGCGCCAACCGCCTGCAGCAGATCTGGTACGTGACGCTGCCGGGCATCGCCAGCACCATCGTGATGATGTTCATCCTCCGCCTGGGCGGCATCATGGACGCCGGCTTCAGCCAGATTCTGGTGATGTACAACCCGACGGTCTACAAGTCGGGCGACATCATCGGCACCTTCGTCTATCGCGAGGGCATCGGCAAGTTCAACTGGAGCCAGGGCACGATGGTCGGCTTCTTCAATTCCATCATCAACATGGTGCTGATCCTCGGCGGCAACATGCTCAGCCGCAAGCTGACCGAGCGCAGCATCTGGTGAGAAAGGAGAAGACAATGTCCAAGAAAAAGCGCAGCAAGAGCGCGATCCCCCTTTCCATGGGCGAGCGCGTGTTCGAGGGCATCGACCTGCTGATTCTGATCTTTCTGGGCGCGTTGATGCTGTTCCCCTTTCTGAACATGGTGGCCAAGTCCTTCTCCAGCAACACGGCGATCACCACGGGCAAGGTGTTTCTCTGGCCGGTGAACTTCCAGCTGGGCACCTATAAATACGTGGTGCGGCAGTCCCAGTTCTGGAACTCCCTGAAGGTTTCGCTGCTGATCACCATCGGCGGCACGCTGGGCAGCATGATCGTCAGCTGTCTGACGGCCTATCCGCTGTCCAAGGTGTGGCTGTACGGGCGCAAGGGCCTGATCCTCTTCTTCGTGTTCACGATGCTGTTCTCCGGCGGCATGGTGCCCGCCTACCTGCTGATGCGCTCGCTGAACCTGATCAACACCATCTGGGTGCTGTTCGTCCCCTTCCTGCTGAGCGTCTACAACATGATTCTGCTGAAGAACTTCTTCGAGGAGATCCCGGAGGCGGTGGAGGAATCCGCGCAGCTGGACGGCGCGGGCAACATCCGCATCCTGTTCTCCATCGTGCTGCCCATGTCCCTTCCCGCGATGGCCACCATCGGCCTGTTCTATGCGGTGGGCTACTGGGACAACTACATGAACGGCCTGCTCTACATCACCAAACCGGAGCTGCGCCCGCTGCAGACCTATCTGTATCAGATCGTCACGGAATCCATCAACATCGACCAGACGCTGAGCATGGACGCCCAGGAAAACGCGGCGCTGAACACCGAGGCCATCCGCGCGGCGACCATCGTGCTCGCCTGTGTGCCCATCATGTGCGTGTATCCCTTCCTGCAGAAGTACTTCGTGAAGGGCATGCGCGTCGGCTCGGTGAAGGGCTGATCAGCGGTTTCATTTCCCCTGTGCGCAGGGGTTTGAGCGAAAATAAAAAGGAGGCAACACCATGAAACGCACACTTTCGATTCTGCTGGCTCTGGCGGTTCTGCTGAGCCTTGGAACCCTCTCCTTCGCCCAGGCGGAAGAGGGCAAGACCATCAAGATGCTGGTGGCCACCAAGTCCTACGACATGAACACCGACTACGTCGCCACGCTGCTGCAGGACGTCACCGGCTACACCGTGCAGTACGACTACTACTCCGACGACAACCAGCTGGCCATGGAGATCGCGTCCGGCACGGAATACGATCTGATCGGCGTGTCGCCCACCATGTACCAGACCCTGCTGTCCCAGGGCGCGCTGAAGAACCTGTCCGCGGCGCTGGAGGCCTATCCGGAAGTGACCGAGGCCATCTCCGATCTGGGCTGGACCTACTGCACCGGCAGCGACGGCGGCGTGTACGGCGTTCCGAACGTGGACGACGCCGTGTATGTCGGCGGCATCGGCTACCGCACCGACATCTTCGAGGAGAACGGCTACACCGAGCCCGCCACCATCGATGAGTTCTACGATCTGCTGGTCGCCATCAAGGAGGACACCGGCATGATCCCGCTGACCGGCAACGCCGCCGTCGAGGCCGTGATCGCCTCCGCCTTCGGCCTGTCCTACGACTTCGTGCTGGACGAGGAGTCCGACAGCATCATCTCCTGGCTGCGCCAGCCCGGCATGAAGGAATACCTGACCTGGATGAACAAGGCCTATAATGAAGGCCTGATCGACGTCGACTGGCCCGTGAACACCAGCGACACGCTCAAGGAGAAGATCTCCTCCAGCAAGGCCGCCATGTGCTACGCGGCCCACTGGGACACCCTGGGCTGGGTCAACGCGCTGGTGGAGAACGGCGACGAGGACGCCTACTTCAAGACCATCGTTCCGCTGGAGGACGCCGAGGGCAAGCGCCACATCGCCGTCTCCAACGGCGTCAGCGCCGTGTTCGTCGTGCCGGTGACCGCCTCCGATGAGGACGCGCTGTACACCATGGGCATGATCGCCTCCCGCTTGACCGCCGAGAACTACTGGGCCTTCAACGACGGCATCGAGGGCACCCACTACACCGTGGACGAGGACGGCATCCCGCTGCCCATCCTGCCCATCTTCACCGACGACATGAGCCACGGCAGCGACTATCAGATCGGCCGCAACCAGTATGAGCATCCCATCACCTGGATGGCCCGCGTGCACAAGACCCAGGTCCAGTGGGACACCTTCTACGACGCCAACAGCAAGGCCGCCGCGTTCGGCTTCGAGGGCAAGCCCCTGACCTTCGCCCAGTTCCCCGAGTACACCGAGTACTATTCCGCCCTGGACACCCTGTGCAAGGACTACTTCATGCAGGTCATTGCCGGCACCGAGTCGCTGGATTCCTACGACAGCTTCGTCGAGGAGTGGGAAGCGGCCGGCGGTCTGGCGCTGGAGGAAGCGGCCACCGCATGGTATCATGAGAACCCCGACCTGGTGAAGGCCGCCTGCGAGAGCAGCTCTCCCTACAACGAGGTCTTCGGCTACGTCATCAACTGATTTCATCCTCTGAAATCATCATCCCGCATTCCCGCGGAATCCATCGCTTTCGCGGTGGATTCCGCGACAGCGTGTCAAAAAAGGATTTTTGACACTTTCCATGAAAATCTGAGGATTTTCATGGAGCAGGAAGAAAACTGCGGAAATCTGAAAATCTCACGATTTTCCGGGCGATTTCCTGACGGAAGGTATTCTTTTTCCGCCGCTTGCGCTTGCGGAAAAAGGCGAGCGCGCCGTACACGCCGCCGCGCTCGATTTCACAGGCTGTTCTGCGTGAGGTTTTTCGACAGTCTGCCGCGGAATCCATCGCTTTCGCGGTGGATTCCGCGATTTTTATCCGAAAAGACGGTTCCTGAAATCGCATGATTCATGCAGAAATGAAAGAACAATCGGGAGGAAAAGCTATGAACATCCAACAGATGGTGGACAAGCGCTGGGACCTGATCGTGGTCGGCGGCGGACTGACCGGCGTCGCCGCAGCGGTCGCGGCGCGGCGGCAGGGGCTCGAGGTGCTGCTGGTTGAAAAGGCCGGATTCCTCGGCGGCGCGCCCGGCACCTGCCTGGTCAACCCCTTCATGCCCTATTCCACAACGGTGGACGGCGAGCGCTTCCTGCTCAACCGCGGCCTCTTCACCGAGCTGCGCGAGCTGCTCCGGGAGGTGGGCGGCTACCGCGGCCGCGGCCAGGAGGACATCCACGAGGAATATCTGAAGCTGGCGCTGGACCGCCTCGTCGCCCGCGAGGGCGTTCAGCCGCTGTTCCACACCACGCTGTGCGGCGTGGAGAAGGAGGGCGAGACCCTTCGCGCGGTGCAGGCGGTCACCAAGGCCGGCGTGCTGCGGTTCGAGGGCCGGTACTTCATCGACTGCACCGGCGACGCGGACCTGGCCGTGATGGCCGGCTGCCCCTATCACCTCGGGCGCGAGGACGGACTCTGCCAGCCCATGACGCTGTGCTTCCGCATCGGCAACGTGGACATTCCCACCTATCGCGAGCACTTCAAGGAGATGCAGGTGCTCTACAAGCAGTTCCAGGCGGAGGGGAAGATCAAAAATCCCCGCGAGAACGTGCTGGTGTTCAACACCCTGGTGGACGGCGTGCTGCACTTCAACACCACCCGCGTGGTGCGGCTCGACCCCACCAACCCCTTCGACGTGACGAAGGCGGAGATGGAGGCGCGCGAGCAGATGTTCGAGATGTACCACTTCCTGCGCGGCAACGTGCCCGGCTTCGAGAACAGCCAGCTGCTCTATTCCGCCGGCGAGATCGGCGTGCGCGAGAGCCGGATGATCGACGGCGAATACCTGCTCACCGAGGAGGATCTGCGCAGCTGCGTGAAGTTTGAAGACCGCATCGCCGCCGGCAACTACGACATCGACATCCACAACCCGGAGGGCAGCGGCACCAGCCACTACTACTTTCCCGCCGGAACCTGGTACACCATCCCCTATCGCAGCCTTCAGCCCAAAAACGCGCAGAACCTGCTGGTGGCGGGCCGCTGCATCTCCTCCACCCACGAGGCCCAGGCGTCCTATCGCATCATGCCCATCGTGACCACGCTGGGCCAGGCGGCGGGCGTGGCGGCGGCGGTGGCGGCGAAGGCTGGCACGGGCGTCAAGCAGGCGGATGTGGGCCGGATCCAGCAGATTCTCACCGACAGCGGCGCGTTCATCGGATGAGCGCCGGGAGGAAAACCATGAGCCAGATCGATTATTCAACGCTGCCCGTGTCGCACCGGGCGGAAATCGTGGTCTGCGGCGGCGGCACGGCGGGCGCCTTTGCGGCGATCGCCGCCGCAGAGGCGGGCCGCGACGTGCTGCTGATCGAGCAGTTCGGCATGGTGGGCGGCTCCGCCACGGCGGGACTGGTCACGCCCGTGATGCATTCCCACATCGACGGCGACCCGTCCTGTTCCTATCTGAGCGAGCGGCTTCGGAAGCGGCTGCTGGAGATGCGCGCCTGCGACGAGAGCGGCCGGGCCTTCGACCCGCTGATGCTGAAGGTCGCGCTGGAGCAGATGTGCGCGGAGGCCGGGGTGCGGCTGCTGTACCACACGTTCATCCCCGACGCCATCGCCTCCTCCGGGCGCGTGACCGGCGTGGTGATCGCCAACAAGGACGGTCTTTCGCGGGTCGAGGGCGAAATCTTCATCGACTGCACCGGCGACGGCGACGTCTGCGTGCGCGCGGGCGCGGACTTCAGCAAGGGCAATCCGGACACCGGCGTCAACCAGCCCATGTCGCTGCGCTACATCGTCGGCGGCGTGGACACGCTCGCGCTGGGAGGGTTCTTTGACGAGGTGAAGCGACGCACCGGCGTGGACATCGCCGCGAGCGTCTCTCCGGACGGACTGGAGGTGTACGCCCACTGCTGCAAGGGCAAGCCCGTCACGCTGACCCCCGTGTTCGAACAGGCCGTGGCCGACGGCGACCTCATCGAGGAGGATCACCTGTACTGGCAGGCGTTTTCCCTGCCCGGTCGCCCCGGCTGCATCGCCTTCAACTGCCCCGAGTTCTTCGAGCACATCGACGGCACGTCCGTCCGGGATCTGACGCTGGCCCAGATCAACGGAAAGCGGGCGATCCTGCGCCAGATGGCCTTCTATCGCAAATGCATGAAGGGCTTCGAGCACGCCTGGGTGGCGGAAATCGCCGCAATGGTGGGCGTGCGGGAGAGCCGCGAGATCGTCACGGAGCACGTGCTCACCGAGGAGGAGCTCTACCTGAAGCGCAAGCATCCGGACATGTTCTGCCAGTCCAACTATCCCATCGACGTCCACGGCCGCGTGCTGAGCAACGCCTATCTGGGCGAGGCCGCGGACGACGGCCGCCCCTGGTACGAGATTCCCTTCCGCTGCCTGCTGGTCAAGGGCTTCGAAAACCTGATGACGGCCGGGCGCTGCATCGGCGCCAGCTTCGCCGCCCAGGCCAGCGTGCGCGTCCAGCAATCTGCCCGCTCCTCCGGCGAGGCGGCGGGCATCGGCGCGGCCATGGCGCTGCAGCGGGGTGTGTTGCCGCGGCAGATCGACGGCGCGGAGGTCCGCGCGCGCATGATCGCGCTGGGCGCGCGGTATGCGGATTGAGCCTTTCCCCTCTCCCAACGTAAATCCAGCTCAGGCATCCGCCGCGCGCCTGTTCCCATGAAAAAATCCGCGAAGCCTTGCGCTTCGTGGATTCAGACTGTCGAAAAACCTACACAGAACCGCCTGTAGAATCGGGCGCGGCGGCGTGTACGGCGCGCCCGTCTTTTTCCGCAAGCGTCAGCGGCGGAAAAAGAACACCTTCCGTCAGGAAATCGCCCGGAAAATCGTGAGATTTTCAGATTTCCGCAGTTTCCCTCTCTCTCGATGAAAATCCTCAGATTTTCATCGAAAGTGTCAAAAAATCTTTTTTGACACGCTGAATCCGCGAAGCCTTGCGCTTCGCGGATTTTTCTGTGCCATTTTTCGGGCGGCGCTCACTTCTCCTGCGCGCCCTGCCGCTCCAGATGCTCGCGGCGCAGCGCGGCGGCGGTCTTCCGGAAATCCCGGGGCGTGCAGCCGCATCGCTCCGCGAAGACCCGGTCGAAGGTGCGCAGGTTGGCGAAGCCGCAGGCCGCGGCGATCTCCTCGATGGTTCGGGAGGTCACCCGCAGATACCGCCGCGCCCGGTCGATGCGCAGCGCGTTGAGATAGGCGCGGAAGCCCATGTTCAGCCGCTCGTTGAGCACATGGGACAGATAGTAGGTGTTCACGCCCAGCGCCCGCGCGGTGCCGCGGATGCTCAGCGGCGCGGCCAGGTTCTGGGACATGTACTGCATCGCCCGGTACAGCAGGTCCTTCGTGGCCGGGCTGGCGACCCGCTGCAGCTGCAGCGCCGGGGTCATCCGGATGAACATCAGCGAAAGATATGCGCTCGCCAGCGTCCTGTTGATGTCGCCCGCCGCGCTCAGCTCGTTCAGCCGCTCCAGGCAGTGGGCGACGTCCCGGTCGACCCGCTCCAGCGACACCACCGGCGCGGCCGGGCACATCTCCGCCCAGGGCGCCTCCGGCTCCAGCAGCATGTGGTCCGAAAAGACCATCACCACGCCCTCGCTGGCCACAGCGGGATCATAGCTGTGCACCACGCCGGGAAACACCACCAGCAGCTCCCCCGGCCCGGCCGCGCACTCCGCCTCGTTCAGCCGCGCGCAGACCCTTCCCGACCGGGGCACCACGATTTCGAAGGAGGTGTGCAGGTGGTGCAGCGCCGTTAAACGATTGTAAGGAAAAATCAAAACATCCTCGGCGACATGAAGAACAGTTGGTTGCATCTTCGCAAACCGCACCTTTCGTCTGATTTTCTTGTCGTTTTATCTGAAAGTATACTCGCAAATGTGGTATGATACAAGCGCATTTGGGTCGAAACAAAAAACTTTTTTCCCATTGACGACCAGAACAGGAGAGATGTTTCCATGCTTCAACAAATCAAATGGCTCTGGGAAAACATGGACGCCCCCCGGCACAAGCGGCACATTCTGGCGCTGATCATCAGCGTCGTCACCAGCCTGATGCTGCTGGTGAACCCCGCGCTCACCCAGCGCCTGATCGACGACGTGATCATGGCGCAGAACCCCGAGCCACTGCTGGGCATTCTGGCGGTGATGCTGGTGGCAAAGCTGGGGCGCGAGGGCATGCGCTATTACATGGTGGTCACGCTGGAAAAGAACGCGCAGAACGTGGTGTACAACCTGCGCTGCAAGCTGTTCCGGCGGCTGCAGTACAACGACATGAGCTTTTTCGACCGCCATCGCGCCGGCGATCTGATGACCCGCCTGTCCGCCGATCTGGACTGGTGCCGCCACTTCGTCAGCTTTATCGACTATCGCATCATCGACAGCGCCTGCACCTTTCTGTTCACCAGCATCTATCTGTTCTGGGTCAACTGGAAGCTGACGGCGCTGCTGATTGTGGTGATGCCCGCGCTGATGCTGATCACCAAGCTCTACTCCAGCCACGTGCGCCCGCGCTTCATGGCCATGCGCGACCGCCTGTCCGAAATGAACGCCGCCGCCCAGGAAAACATCGCCGGCAACCGCGTGATCAAGGCCTTCGCGCGGGAGGAGTACGAAAAGGAGCAGTTCGACAAGCGCAACGCCGCCTTCATGAACAGCCAGCTGCACATCAACAAGCTGTGGCTGAGCTTCTATCCGTTCATCGAGCTGCTGGCCAACGCCATGATGCTGATCACGGTGTTCGTCGGCGGACTGTTCATCATCAAGGGCGAGATGTCCCCCGGCCAGCTGGCCGTGTTCACCGGCCTGAGCTGGGCGCTGTCCAACCCCATGCGGGATCTGGGCAACCTGCTCAACGACCTGCAGCGCTTTTCCACCTCCGCGTCCAAGGTGCAGGAGCTGTACTACCTGGGCCCCCGCATTGTGGACGCGCCCGACGCCGTGGACCACGACCGGATGAAGGGCAAGATCGAATTCAGGCACGTCAGCTTCAAATTCGACAGCAAGACCGTGATCGACGACGTGAGCTTCACCGTTCAGCCCGGCCAGACCGTGGCGATCATGGGCCCCACCGGCGGCGGCAAGACCACGCTGATCAACCTGCTGTCCCGCTTCTACGACGTGACCTCCGGCGAGATTCTGGTGGATGACGTGAACGTGAAGCAGTGGAAGCTGCAGCAGCTGCGCGGCGGCATCGGCACCGCCACCCAGGACGTGTTCCTGTTCTCCGACACCGTGGAGGGCAACGTGGCCTTCGGCGATCAGGACCTGTCGCTGGAGGAGGTGCAGGACTTCGCCGTGCGCGCGGCGGCGGACGAGTTCGTCCGGAAGCTGCCGGAGGGCTACGACACCATCATCGGCGAGCGCGGCGTGGGCCTGTCCGGCGGACAGCGCCAGCGCATCGCTCTGGCCCGCGCGCTGGCGGTGCGGCCCAGCATTCTGGTGATGGACGACACCACCTCCGCCGTGGACAGCGAAACCGAGCGCTACATGCAGCAGCAGCTGCGCCAGCTGCCCTTCGAGTGCACGAAGTTCATCATCGCCCAGCGCGTGTCCTCCATGCGCGACGCGGACCTGATCCTGGTGCTCCGGGACGGCCGCATCGTGGAGCGCGGCACCCACGAGGAGCTGGTGAAGCAGCGCGGCTACTACTATCAGACCTACGCCCTGCAAAACGATCTTCCCACAGAGGAGGCGATCTGACATGGCACGCAACAAATTCGACGTCGACGAAAAGCTGGAATCCCCCTTTCAACTCAAGCATCTGCTGCGCGCGGGCGCCTATATCGGCCGCCACAAGTTCCAGATGATCGCCGCGCTGATCCTCAGCGCGCTGGCCAGCGTCGCCAGCCTGTTTATCCCGAAGATCACCGAATGGGTGCTGGACGTGGCCGTGCCCAACAAGGACGTGGCCATGATCGTTCAGATGGCCGCAATCTTCGTGGGCATCATCCTGCTGAGCATCGTGTTCACCACCATCCGCTCCCGCGTCATGGCCCACGTCAGCCAGGAGATCATCTACGACATCCGCAAGGACCTGTTCGCCCACCTGCAGAAGCTGCCCTTCAGCTATTACGACAGCCGGCCCGCGGGCAAGATCCTGGTGCGCGTGATCAACTACGTCAACTCCGTCTCGGACATCCTCTCCAACGGCATCATCAACATGATCCTGGAGATCATCAACCTGGCGTTCATCGTGGTGTTCATGTATTCCACCAACGCGCTGCTGGCCACGATCATCCTGGCGGGACTGCCGTTCTTCGCCGCGGTCATCCTGCTGCTCAAGCCCCGCCAGCGCAGGGCCTGGCAGGAGCAGAGCAACAAGAACAGCAACTACAACGCCTATCTGGCCGAATCCATCGACGGCGTGCGCGTCAGCCAGATCTTCGACCGCCAGGAGGTCAACATCGGCATCATGCAGCGCCTGGCCGAGGCCTGCCGCCAGGCGTGGATCAAGGCCATCTACATCAGCAACGCCGTGTGGCTCAGCAGCGAGACCATGACCCAGATCGTGCTGACGTTCCTCTACATCGCCGGCGTCTACTGGATGGGCGGCGGCAAGATGGTCAGCTTCGGCGTGATCCTGGCCATGGGCCAGTACGTCAGCCGCTTCTGGCAGCCCATCACCAACCTGGCCAACATCTACAACTCCTTCGTGAACAACATCGCCTATCTGGAGCGCATCTTCGAAACCATGGACGAGCCCGTGGTGGTGGACGACGCGCCGGGCGCGAAGGATCTGCCCGACATCAGCGGCGAGGTGGACTTCCAGGACGTGACCTTCGCCTACGAGGAGGGCGTGAACATCCTGGAGCACGTCGATCTGCACGTGAACGCCGGCGAGAGCATCGCCCTGGTGGGCCCCACCGGCGCGGGCAAGAGCACCGTGGTCAACCTGCTGTGCCGCTTCTACAATCTCAACGGCGGCAAAATCCTGCTGCACGGCCGGGACGGCAGCGTCCACGACATCAGCCAGGTCACGCTGCACAGCCTGCGCTCCCAGCTGGGCATCATGCTGCAGGACAGCTTCCTGTTCAGCGGCACGCTGATGGACAACATCCGCTACGGGCGTCTGGACGCCACCGACGCGGAGGTCCGCGCCGCCGCCAGGCGCGTGCGCGCCGACGACTTCATCTCCGCCATGAAGGACGGCTACAACACCACCGTCAACGAGCGCGGCGGCAACCTGTCCCAGGGCCAGAAGCAGCTGGTGGCCTTCGCCCGCACGCTGCTGAGCGATCCCGCCATTCTGATTCTGGACGAGGCCACCTCCTCCATCGACACCCAGACCGAAAAGCTGCTCCAGGAGGGCATCAACGAAATGCTCAAGGGCCGCACCAGCTTCATCATCGCCCACCGCCTGAGCACCATCAAGAACTGCGACCGCATTCTCTACATCGGCAACAAGGGCATCATGGAGTCCGGCAGCCACGACGAGCTGATGGCCAAAAAGGGCCTCTACTACCAGCTCTACGTCACCCAGGCCCGCCAGCAGGGAATGGATGAATGAGAAAAAATGACAAAAATCGCCCGCGAACCTGTGCGGTTCGCGGGCGATCCCCGTTTTGGGACCATCACGCGCCCTCGCCGAAGCGCTTTTTCAGCCGGGCAAAGGTGCTCAGATAGCTGGGCACCAGGATCAAATCCGCGCCGGCCCAGGCCAGAATCTCGGCGTAGAACACGCCCCAGTAGCCCACCAGCCCCGGCAGCAGCAGCGCCGAGCCCGTGCGCATCACGAACTCCGCCAGGCCCGAAACCATGGGCATCACCGTGTTGCCCATGCCCTGCAGCGCGGAGCGGTAGACGTGCAGAATGTACAATACCGGCAGCGCCGCGCTCATCACCCGCAGGTATTCCACCGCGATGCGCACCGCATCCGCGGCGTTCTCCGCGCCGGAATCGATGAACAGGCTGACGATCTGCCGCCCGAACAGGAACATCGCCGCCGCGATGCCCGCCGCGGTCAGCACGCCCGCCAGCGCGCCGGAGCGCACGCCCCGCCGGATGCGGTCGATCTTCCGCGCGCCCAGGTTCTGTCCCGCATAGGTGGACATGGCGTAGCCGTAGGACACGGCGGCGATCTCCAGCACGCCGTAGAGCTTGTTGGTGGCGGTATAGCCCGCGATGAACGCCACGCCCAGCGGGTTGACCACGCTCTGCACGATCATGCCGCCCACGGAGATGATGGCGTTCTGCGCCGAAATCGGCACGCCCAGCCGCAGCAGACGCCCGCACAGCCGGGGATCGGGCTTCAGATCGCTCCGCTTCAGGCGCATGACCTCCACGCCCTTCAGCCGGTACAGGCAGAACAGGCAGGAACAGCCCTGGGCGATCACCGTGGCCGCCGCCGCGCTGGCCACGCCCCAGCCGAAGCCCACCACGAACAGCACGTCCAGCGCGATGTTCACCAGCGAGGCCACGATCATGGCGTACAGCGGCGACCGGCCGTCGCCCAGCGAGCGCAGCACGCCCGCCAGCAGGTTGTAGGCCATCACCACGGGCAGTCCCGCGAACAGCACCGTGAGATAGGCCGTGCTCATGGGCCGGATGTCCTCCGGCGTGCCCAGCAGCGCCAGCACCGGGCGGATCAGCAGAAGCGCCGCCGCCGTGATGATCGCGCCGGTGACCACCGCCAGCACGGCGGCGTTGCCCACGTTTTTGCGCAGCCCGTCGTAGTCCTGCGCGCCGAAGGCATGGGCCATGGGAATGGCAAAGCCCTGGGCCAGCCCCTGGGCGATGGACAGGAACATCCAGTTGAACCAGTCCGACGCGCCCAGCGCCGCCAGTGCCTCCATGCCCACGCCCTGGCCCACCACGCTGGCGTCCACCACGGTGTAGAGCTGCTGGAAGACGTTGCCCAGCATCAGCGGCAGCGCGATGCCCATGATCAGCCGGATCGGCCGGCCCTCGGTCATATTCCGGGTTCTCAAGAAATCCCCTCCATCTGTGCATACTTGGGATATCTTACCACAAATCCCGCCGCGTGTAAATCGCGGAAGGTAAAAAACGCGCGCCGCGCAAAATGCGCCTTGCTTCCGGCGCGTGGGCGTGTATAATAGATAGAAGCAAACCAAAGCATACGGAGGTCTTTCCCATGGAATCCAACCGCACGAGTCCCCTGAGCAAGCCCCTGAACGTGTTCGCGCTGGCGGCGATCGCCTGCGCGCTGTGGGGCAGCGCCGCGCCGATGATCAAGACCGGCTACCGCCTCTTCGGCATCTCCGACGGCGAAACCTGGCGCATCATCCTCTTCGCCGGCGCCCGCTTTTCGCTGGCGGGCGCGCTGGTGATCCTGTTCTCCAGCCTGATGGCCCGCAGGCCGCAGCTGCCGAAGCGGGAATCCTGGGGCAATGTGGTCAAGCTGGGGCTGACCCAGACGGTGCTGCAGTACATGCTGTTCTACATCGGCGTGGCCCACGCCTCGGGCGTGCACTCGGCCATCCTCACCGGTGCGAGCTCGCTGTGGGCCATCCTGCTGGCCTGCTTCCTGTTCCGGCAGGAGAAGCTGACCTGGGCGAAGCTGCTGGGCTGTCTGCTGGGCTTCGGCGGCATCATTCTGATGAACCTGACCGGCGAGGGCGGCGGCGTGACGCTGAAGGGCGAGGGCTTTCTGCTGATCTCCGGCCTGTGCAGCGGCATGGCCTCGGGCCAGGCGAGATCGTACTCCCGCACGGAGAGCCCCGTGATCCTCACCGGCTGGCAGTTCCTGCTGGGCGGGCTGTTCATGTGCGCCTGCGCGCTGGTCATGGGCGCGCGGCTGGCGTTCGCCTCCTGGGCCTGCCTGGGCGTGCTGGTGTATCTGGGCTTCCTGTCCGCGGTGGCCTATTCGATTTGGACGGTGCTGCTCAAGTACAATCCGGTGTCCGGCGTGTCGATCTACGGCTTCATGACGCCGCTGTTCGGCGTGGCGCTGTCGGCGATCCTGCTGGGCGAGGCGGGCCAGGCCTTCAGCCTGAACACGCTGGGCGCGCTGGCGCTGGTCTGCGCCGGCATCATCCTGGTGAACCGCTTCGGAAGCAGCACAAAAAGTCACAAATAGTCGCAGATTTTGGATGCAAAATGGCAGGTTATATGCTATAATAAATCATCACCGGAATTTGAAAGGAGAGGTTTCCCATGTCTGATACCGTACTGAGCAACTTCACTCCCACCGTCGACGGCCCGGCAATCGACACCTCCCGCATCCTGAAGGTTGGCATCATCGGCACCGGCTGGATCGCCGAGAGCCACATCGAAAGCTATCTGCAGATGCCCGACGTGCAGATCGTCGCTGCGGCCGACTGGGTCGAGGGCAAGGCCGAAAAGTTCATGGAGCGCTACGGCGTGAAGAACGTGCACTTCTACCGCGACCACAAGGAGCTCATCGACAACGAGCCCGACCTGGACGCCGTCAGCGTGTGCACCTTCAACACCCAGCACGCCGCCCCCGCGATCTACGCGCTGGAGCACGGCGTGAACGTGCTGCTGGAGAAGCCCTTCACCGTGACGCTGGACGAGGCCGTTGAGGTCATGCGCGCCGAGAAGAAGAGCGGCAAGCTGCTGTCCATCGGCTTCCAGCCCCGCGGCGACGAGAACATGAAGATGATCAAGAAGATCGTCGAATCCGGCGCGCTGGGCGAGATCTACTACATCCAGACCGGCGGCGGCCGCCGCCGCGGCATCCCGAACAGCACCTTCATCGAGAAGGAGACCGCCGGCATCGGCGCGCTGGGCGACATCGGCTGCTATTCCCTGGACATGGTGCTCAACGCCATCGGCTATCCCAAGCCCCTGACCGTCACCGGCTACACCTCCAACTTCTTCGGCACCAACCCGATGTACCAGTATGCCGACGCGGCCCACTCCGCTGAGGAGAACGCCAAGCGCTTCAACGTGGACGACTTCGCCGCCGCGTTCATCCGCCTGGAGGGCGGCATCATCCTGGACTTCCGCATCGCGTGGGCCATGCACGTCGACACCCCCGGCGACACCATCATCATGGGCAAGAAGGCCGCGCTGCGCATCCCGTCCACCGAGTGCTGGAACGGCTCCGTCGGCGGCGAGATGACCCTGTACACCGACGTGGCCGGCGCCCAGGTCGAGACCAAGATCCCGATCATCAAGGAAGGCGAAGGCAGCGTGTTCGCGGGCCTGTTCTACAAGAAGATCCGCTCCTTCCTGGATGCGATCAAGAACGGCGATCCCGCTCCCGTGCCGTCCAGCCAGATCCTGTACAACCAGGCCATCATCGACGGCATCTGCAAGTCCGCCGCGCTGGGCCGCGAGATCGAAATCGAGATCCCCGAGGTCTGATTTTCCGCCCCTCTTTCCCGCCTTCGGCTCTCCCGAAGGCGGGATTTTTGCGCCCGTCCGCACTGCCCGCCTTGACAGTGAAAGCCCGATGACCTATAATGAAGGAAATTTGATCAGACCGAGGTAAGGAATATGAAAAGGCTGCTTGTCTCCACACTGGTTCTCCTGCTGCTGCTCTCCTCCACTGCATTCGCAATCGACCTCTCCCGCTTTGAACAGGCGGAGGGCGTCGACGTGGACTGCGATCCCGCGAACCCCACCGCGTACAGCGTGCTCGCCGGCTTCGCCGAAAAGGGAAACTGGACCCAGCCCGGCGGCCACATGCTGATCCGCTGCAAGAACATGGGCAAGTCCGAAGAGCTGCCGCTGATCCTGATCTCCTTCACCACCTCGGGCTTCAAGGCGGAAAACATGACCGTGCGCACCGCCGCGCATCAGTACGCCGTGGTCTGCACCGACCTGGCCGCCGCCGGACTGTCCGCCATCGACAGCGAGAGCTCCGTGCTGGTCACCTCCGACTCCCTGGCCATGCTGCAGGATATCGCCGATTCGGCCTATGTCAGGATCACCCTCTGGAACGGCGATCCGGCCGGCGGCGAATCCTTCACCCTCAGCAGCGCCGACCGCGCAATGCTGAAGCTGTTCCTGGACGAATACACCGCCGAAGTCGCGCCGATGCTGGACGAGAGCGCGAATCTGGTCAAGGTGTACGACCGCCTGACGCCCGCCGTGACCGCCGGGGACGCGGAGGACCTCTCCGGCATGCTGGCCGAAATCCTCGGCGCGGAGTATGATGTCCTGGAGCAGGGCGCGTCCGGCGACGGAGTGGCCGCGCTTCAGCAGGCGCTGGCCGATCTGGGCTATGCGCCCGGCGCCGTCGACGGCATCTTCGGCAGAAGGACCGCTGCCGCCGTGAAGGCCTTCCAGGCGGACTCCGGCCTGTCCGCCACCGGCGTCGCCGACGCGGAAACCCAGGCGGAACTGTTCCTGGCCGTCCGCCTGAACGCTGTGGAATGAGCCTTCCGCGAAGGCTTCCGGAACGCCCCTGACGTTCCCCTTTCAGCCCCATCGGCTGCGCGCCGAATGACAAAGCCGCTCCCGGCACGATTGCCGGGAGCGGCTTTGCTGCTGCGGGATATCATCCCCTTCGAAGCTGCTGGAGCATGGAATTTTTCAGCATCCACAGGCTGTCGGAGAGGTCGACCTTGTAGCGATGGGGGTTCAGCAGGCGCTTGTACTGATCCCAGAAGGTGTCCAGCTCCTCGCGGCAGTGCTTCTGGATCTCCATCAGCGGCGGCGACTGGTACACCCGCTCGCCGTTCTTGAACAGCGGCACCTGCAGCTCCTTCATGGTGTAATTGGTCAGCGTCATGCTCTTCCAGGTGTTCACGGGGTCGTAGATGGTCAGCGGCTTGGAGGTGTCGTAGTGCTCGTGCTCCAGCGCGATCAGGTCGGCCACGGCCATGCCGTCCTTGTCGTAGATGCGGTAGAGCTTCTTCACGCCGGGGTTGGTGATCTTCACCGGGTTCTCGGAGATCTTCATCTTCGGCACCACCTGGCCGTCCACATACTCGGCGCTGAGCTTGTACACGCCGCCCAGCGACGGGCAGTCCTCGCTGGTGATCAGCTTCGTGCCCACGCCCCAGGTGTCGATGGCCGCGCCCTGCAGCTTCAGATCGCGGATCAGGTTCTCGTCCAGGTCGCCGGAGGCGCAGATGATCGTGTCCGGGAAGCCGGCCTCGTCCAGCATCTTGCGGGCCTCGCGGCTGAGATAGGCCAGGTCGCCGGAGTCCAGGCGGATGCCCCTGGGCTCATAGCCGCGCTCGCGCAGCTCCCTGAACACGGTGATGGCGTTGGGCACGCCGCTGCGCAGGGTGTCGTAGGTGTCCACCAGCAGCAGGCAGCTGGTGGGGAACAGCTCGGCGTACTTGCGGAAGGCGTCCAGCTCGGTCGGGAAGGACATGACCCAGCTGTGGGCGTGGGTGCCCATGGCCGGCATGTCGTACATCTGGCCGGTCAGCACGTTGCTGGTGCCGACGCAGCCGCCGATGATCGCGGCGCGCGCGCCGTAGATGCCCGCGTCGGGGCCCTGGGCGCGGCGCAGGCCGAACTCCATGATGGTGCCGCCCTCCGCCGCCTGCACCACGCGGCTGGCCTTGGTGGCGATCAGCGTCTGATGGTTGATGATGGTCAGCAGCGCCGTCTCGATCAGCTGCGCCTCGAAGATGGGCGCGGTCACGCGGATCAGCGGCTCGTGGGAGAACACGATCGTGCCCTCGGGCACGGCCTGGATGTCGCCGTGGAACTTGAAATTGCGCAGCTCGGTCAGGAAATCCTCGTCGAAGATGTTCAGCCCGCGCAGATAGGCGATGGCCTCATCGTCAAAGTGCAGATTTTCAATGTAATCCATCAGCTGCTCCACGCCGGCCATGATGGCGTAGTGGGTGGAATCGCCCTTGCTGCGGTAGAACATGTCGAATGTGGCGATATTGTCGCGCATTCCGCACTTGTAATAGCCGTACATCATGGTCAGCTGGTACAGGTCCGTCATCATCGTAAGGTTTCTCATCATTCATCGCCTCTGTTTTCAGTCTTTCGTTCCAAAGATGTCCAACGCCCCATCGCCGCCATGGCGATCAGCGAAGCGGCAGACGCCGCAAGCGTTCCGATTCCATATCCGGCCGCGGCCAGAGCGACCGCCGCCAGCACGCAGCCCGGCGCGAGCAGCCGAAGGGCCATCGGCGCAGATTTGCACCGCACCGCCCGGCAGACCGCCACGATCAGCGCCATCAGCAGGCTCAGCCCCTGGGAGACGCGCAGACCGCCCAGCATCAGGCTGTCCGTGCGCATGCCCTCCACCACGCCTCTTTCCAGCGCATAGAGATACACGTAAGCGCAGAAGGCGTCGCCGTCCCGCCGAAACCGGCTCCGGCGCTCCGCGATCAGCAGCGCCGCCACGATCAGGAAGCACCACACGGACTCATAGAAAAACGTGGCATAATACCACGCGCCGCCGATTTCAACCGACACGGGGAAGAACTGCAGCGCCGGATTCAGCACCTGCGCGCCGTGGGCCTCCTGGTTGATGAAGTTGCCCCAGCGGCCGATGGCCTGGCCCAGCGGGATGCACGGCGCGACCAGATCCGTGAGTTTCCAAAAGGAGAGCTTCTTCGCCCGGGCATACAGCCATCCGGCCAGCACGCCGGCGATGACGCCGCCATAGATCGCCATGCCGCCCTCCCAGACGGCGAAGATCCGCCACCACGGGCCGCCGGCATACTGATCCCAGGAGAAGGCCACGAAGTACAGCCGCGCGCCGACGATCGCCGCCGGGACGCACACCAGCGCCAGATCCAGCGCCGTGTCCTTCGGCAGGCCCATCCACCTTTCCCGCGCCATCGCCAGCGCAGCGCCCAGCGCAATGCCGGTCACGATCAGCACGCCGTACCAGTGAACGCTCAATCCGAACAGCTCAATCGCCGTCCGACTGATCCTGATCAATCAAAATCACTCCCAATCTTGCCCTCATTATAATCATTTTGGCATGGAAATGTCAATACATCAGCATTGCATCTCGAACAAATAGCGGTTATAATATACAATAGTATGGTTATCTGCGCCCGCAGAGATGCGGTGCGCTTTTGATCGTGCCATGAAATTTTGACGTTCGGAGCGGAACTTATGCGCAGGCGAAAGATAAAGGGAAGATTTTTTGTGTTTCTCGCGATCCTGTTGATTGCGATATTCCTGATCGTGCGCCCGTTTCTGAACTTTGGCTCGAGCGAGGACGTCATCTTCACGTCCACCGCCTCCTACCAGCAGCAGATGCCCTGCGTGATCATCCGCGACGAGGCGGTAACGGAATCCAGCGCCACCGTGCGCGTGGAATACATCGCCAACGAGTGCACCGAGGTCAGCACCGGCGACACCATCGCCAATCTGTTCACCACCGGTTATTCCGAAAGCCTGCTCACCAAGCTGGAAACCACCCGCCAGAACATCCAGGCCTATCACAGGACGCTGCTGGGCACCATCGTGGACAGCGACCTGAACCGGCTCGAGACGATCATCGACATCGTTGCGCTGGACTTCAAAAACCTGGTCACCCAGCAGACCCGCGGCAATCTGCAGACCGTGGTCGAGCAGCTGGAGACCGCCATGGTCAACCGCCAGGAATATCTGCGGCAGAACAAGCGCGACGACACCAAGCTCACCCAGCTCTACGAGGAGGAGACCTCCCGCCTGAACAGCATCCAGTCCTGGCGGCAGGTGTCCAACGCATCGGCGGACGGCGTCGTGTCCTTCTATCTGGACGGATATGAAAACGACCTGACGCTGGCGCTGCTGGACTCCCTCTCCCCCACCGACATCCAGACCGTCATCAGCGGCGCTCCGCTGGCCCACACCAAGGACGTGCTCTCCGACGGCATCTACCGCATCGTGGACCAGGACAAGTGGTATGTGGCCGTGGTGGAGAACGCCGACGCGTGGAACCCCGTGGTGGGGCAGGAGTACTTCCTGCAGCTGGAGGGCTTCGAGGATCTGAGCTACGCCGCCACCGTCACCAACGTGCAGAAATCCAGCGGCACCGTGCTGGCAATCTTCGAGATCAATCAGCCCATCGGCCCGCTGCTGTATCAGCGCTCCGGAAAGGCGACGCTGAGCATCTCGCTCTCCAGTCTGGCCGTGCGCAACCGCGCGCTGTACAATCAGAACGGCCAGATCGGCATCTGGCTCTATGACGTTCCGGGCGGCACCTTCGTGCCGGTCGAGGTTCTCAAAACCGAAGGAGATATTTCTCTGATTCAGCCTGTGGTGGACGGCTCGCTTCAGCCCGGCCAGCGCGTGCTGATCAAATAGGAAGGCAATGATCATGAACACGACACTTGAAAACAACATCGCCCTGTGGCGCGAGCGCATCGGCAACGCCTCCGCCAAGTGGGGCGGCGCGGAAATCTGCGCCGTGACCAAAACCGTGGACGTGGACACCATCAACCGCGCCCGGGCCGCAGGCATTCGCACCATCGGCGAAAACCGCGTTCAGGAGCTGATGAGCAAAATCGACCGGCTGGATCCCGCCTATCGCATCCACCTGATCGGCCAGCTTCAGACCAACAAGGTCAAGCCAATCATCGGCCGCGTGGCCATGGTCCAGTCGCTGGACCGCGACGCGCTGGCCCAGGAGCTCTCCCGCCGCGCGGCTCAGGCCGGGATCGTCATGCCCGTGCTGGTCCAGGTCAACATCGCCCGCGAGCCCCAGAAGAGCGGCGTCCACGAGGAGGACCTCGTCGCCTTTCTCCAGCGCTCCAGCGCGCTGCCCGGCATCCACATTGAGGGCCTGATGGCCATCATGCCCTTCACCACCGACCCGGAAACCGTCCGACCCTATTTCCGTCAAATGCGCGCGTGGTTCGACAGACTGCGCGATCTGGACATGCCGAATGTTCAGATGAACGTGCTCTCCATGGGCATGTCCGGCGACTGCATCGTCGCCGCGGAGGAGGGAGCAACCATGGTGCGCCTGGGCAGCGCACTGTTCGGCGCCCGTCCGGCCAGGACAGACACTATTCAGGGGGTATGATCAGCATGTCACGCAAGCAAAATGGAGGCTTCAATAAATTCCTCAATTTCATCGGCCTGGTGGACGAGGACCGCTCGCAGGAGAACCGCGTCGATGAATACGGCGCCGACAGCTACGGCCGGCCGTCCACCTATGTTCCCTCCCGCCAGCGCACCGCGGATTCCCGCACGTCCACCGCGAGCGGGCGCAGAAGCCTGCCCGCCCAGCCGTCCCGCAGCAACTCCGCGTCCCGCCGCAGCTACGGTTCCGACGACGAGACCCGCTATTCCTCCCGCCGCAGCGCCCGCTTCGAGGACGACGAGTTCAGCCAGGACTACGCCGCTCCGCGCAGCACGCGCTCCCGCTCCCGCTTTGAGGAAAGCGATGAGCCCGCGGCGGAGAACTTCTCCGCGCCCGTTCCGGCGCAGCGCCCATCCCAGCGCACCACCGGCCGCACCGTCATGTTCTCGCTGGAAAACCTGAAGGACGCCAACATGGTCATCACCGCGCTGGTCAAGGGCAACACGATTGTCATGACCATCAACACCGACGACGAGCACCTGAAGGAGCGCATCGTGGACACGCTCTCCGGCGCGGTCTTCGCCCTGGACGCCACGATCCGCAAGGCATCCTATCAGACCTATCTGCTGGCGCCCCGGTCGGTCAACGTCAAAGCCGCCTATGAGGTGGACGATCAGTTCTGATTTCGGAGGATTCTATGACCCTGTATACCATCTTCTATGCGGCCAGCAAGTTCCTGCAGATCATCTCCTGGGCCATCCTGATCTACTGCATCCTGACCTGGATCGCGCCCCGCAGCGCCGCGCGGTACTGGCTGGAGCGATTCATCAGCCCCTTCTGCGCGCCGTTCCGCTCGCTGGCCCGCAAGATCTGCATGCGCTGGGGATCGCCCTTTGATCTCACCTGCTGGTTCGCCATGATCGGCATTCAGATCCTCAACCAGCTGCTGTGGGTGCTCTACTCCGCGCTCCTCCGCCTGTTCTGATGATGGACGAAAAGAAGCGCCTTTCCGAGCTGGCGCTGCGGGCCGTCTACACCGGCCGGCCCCAGTTCACCCGGTTTCTCGAGCCCTCCATGGAGCGCGACGCGCTGGCCGCCGCCCGGGAGGCGGGCGCACAGCTGACGCTGTTCGGCGGATACGACGGCGCCGAGCGCCGCATGGCCGCCTTTCACGACGGCGAGCCGCCGGAGAACTTCCCCATCGCCGCCCTGGAGCTGAAGTGGAACCCGAAGTTCGCCGACGCGAAGCACCGCGACCTGCTGGGCGCGGTCATGGGCTTGGGGCTGGACCGGGACGCCGCCGGCGACATCTGCCTGAGCGACCAGCCCGGCGCGGCCTATCTGTTCTGCACGGAGGACGTGGCCGGCTACATCATGGGCTCGCTGGAGTCCGCCGGGCGCGCGAGCCTGAAAATCGGCCGGGCCGATGAGCTTCGCATCGCCCCGCCGGAGGGCGAGAGCCTTCGGGTGACGGTGCAGAACCTGCGGCTGGACGCCGTGCTGGCCGCAGGATACAGATTGTCCCGGTCCGAGGCCCAGCGGCTGATCTCCGCAGGGCTGGTGAAGCGCAACCACCTGCCGGAGGAGCGCGGCGACGTCCGGCTGGAAGCCGGCGACCTGATCTCCGCCCGGGGCTATGGCCGGCTGCGCATCGACGAAATCCAGGGCGAAACCCGCAAGGGCCGCGTCGGCCTGATCCTGTTTCGCTATGGAAAGTGAAAAATTGCGTACATTTTGGGAAATACGCAGGATTCCGGCACGGCCGCGACGAAGTATTTTCCATTCATCCCCCTCAACGATCCCAACTGAAAGGAAGAATGCAACATGGCTATCAGCGTCAAGGATATTCAGGAAAAGGTATTCCCCACCCAGGCCAGCAACGGCTACGACGTGGAGCAGGTGGACGATTTCCTCGATGAAATCGCCGAGCAGCTCAGCGCACTGATCCGCGAAAACCTTCTGCTGAAGGGACAGGCCAACAAGCTGGAGGAGGAGCTCGACGCCAAGGAGAAGGCCCTGAAGGACGCCATCTCCAAGACCCCCGACTACAACGAGGAGGGCTACTTCAAGAACCTGCAGAGCGCCATGCGCGACACCCTGATCAGCGCGCAGCGCGTGGCCGACGAGACCATCTCCACCGCCAAGGCCGAGGCCGACAGGCTCTCCGCCAGCTCCAAGGCCGAGGCCGAAAGGGTTCTGGAAAAGGCCCGCGCCGAGGCCGCCTCCATGACCGAGCGCGCCCAGAGCGCCGCCGCCGGCGCCAAGGCCGAGTACGAGTCGCTGAAGGCTTCCGCCGAGGGTTATCGCGCCTCCTTCCGCAAGCTGGTTGAGGAGCAGCTCCAGGCGCTCAAGGCCAACGACATTCTGTTCAAATAATTCCCGATCTGCAAACAGCCCCCGCCCTGCCAGCCGGCTCCGCGGGGGCTGCGTCGCGGTGGGCATAAGCGCGCGCTCCGCAGGGAAAGTTACCATTGGAGGTGGCTTTCATGACCCAACGGGAGAGCGAGCTGATCGAGCGGCTGACCGATACGCTCGAGCGCATGCACCTGGACGACTATCTGGAATATGTCAGCAACCGCCGCCGCATGCTGTGGAACAACCTGCTCTACGGCGTGGTGCGCGGTCTCGGATTCACGCTGGGCTTCACTGTGCTCGGCGCGCTGGTCATCGTGCTGCTGCGCAGCCTGGTGGTGGACAACATCCCGGTGATCGGCGGATTTCTGGCGGAGGTCATTCATGCGATTGATGAAAGGATGTAGCGGCATCTGGATTGCCGCAGCTGCGGCGGTGATCGATCAGATCTCCAAGGCGGCGGTGCGCAGCCTGAGCTCCCTGCAGAGCGCAGCGCCGCTGTGGGAGCTGCCCGGCGTGGTCGCCGTCCGCCCCACGTTCAACACCGGCGTGGCGTTCAGCGCGTTCAGCGGCGGCGGACTGGCGCTGACCATCGCCACGGCGCTGCTGATCGCCCTGCTGTCGGGCTGGCTGATCGCCCGGCCGGAGCGGCAGCCCAAATGGGCGCGCGTCGGGCTGTGGCTGATCGTGGGCGGCGGTCTGGGCAACCTGTACGACCGCATCGTCTACGGCGGCGTGACCGATTTTATCGAGCTGCGCTTCGTCCGCTTCGCCGTGTTCAACGTCGCCGATATCGCCGTCTGCCTGGGCGCGCTGATCGCCGCTGCCGCCCTGCTGGTCGACGAGCACAGGAGGGAGTCCGCCCATGGGTGAACAGCGCTTTGAAAAAATCTGCGAAACCGCCGAGCGGCTGGATGTGTTCGTCTCCGCCGCCGCGGACGTCACCCGCTCCCGGGCGGGCGCGCTGATCAGGGACGGCCGCGTGACCGTGGACGGCGCGCCGCAGACCAAGGCGGGCTTTAAGCTGCGGCCCGGCAGCGCCGTGCGCATCGCCATTCCGGAGGCCGCGCCCAGCAGCGTGGAGGCTGAGGACATCGATCTGGACATCCTCTATCAGGACGACGACGTGGCCGTGGTGTTCAAGCCCTCGGGCATGGTGGTGCACCCCGCCGCGGGCAACGAGCGCGGCACGCTGGTGAACGCGCTGCTGAAGCACCTGGACAACCTCAGCGGCATCGGCGGCGAGATCCGCCCCGGCATCGTCCACCGCATCGACAAGGACACCTCGGGGCTCTTGCTGGTGGCGAAAAACGACCGCGCCCACGTCAGCCTGAGCGAGCAGATCAAGGCCCACACCGTGCACCGCGCCTATCGCGCCATCGTCATCGGCAATCTGAAGGACGACGAGGGCTTCGTGGACGCGCCCATCGGCCGGCATCCCACCGACCGCAAGAAGATGGCCATCGTGCCCGACGGCCGCGAGGCGCGCACCAACTGGTATGTGCTGGAGCGGCTTCGGGGCGCGACGCTGATCGAGGCCCGCCTGACCACCGGCCGCACCCATCAGATTCGCGTACATATGGCCTCCATCGGCCATCCCGTGCTGGGCGATCCCGTCTACGGACCGAAGAAGTCGCCCTATCCCGTCTCCGGCGGACAGCTGCTGCACGCCTACCGCATCGGCTTCGTCCACCCCGCCACCGGCGAGGAGCTGCTGTTCGAGGCCCCGCCGGAGGAGCGCTTTGTGAAGTGGCTGGAGAAGCTGCGCGAACACTGACCGTCATCCGCTGAAGCAAATCCGTTCCGGCGGATTTCGCCGTTCATGGGCGGATGCAACCGAGGGTTGACGGCAGTTTCCAAGCGGACTTGCTGGATGTCAACCGGAGTTTCTGCTATAATGGCTCCAGACCATTCCCATGAAGCAGTACTTTCGCAGGAGGAAGAACATGAATCTGTCCGAGAAGATTATACTGCTGCGCAAGCGGCAGAACTGGTCGCAGGAGGAGCTGGCGGAGCGCATGGGCGTTTCGCGCCAGTCGGTGTCCAAGTGGGAGAGCGGCGCGTCGGTGCCGGAGCTGGAGCGCGTGGCGCAGATGTGCGCGCTGTTCGGCGTGACCGCGGACGCGCTCATCCGCGACGATCTGGCGCTGGACGGCTCGCCGGAGCCGTGCGCCGACCCCGGCAAGCCGCGGATGACGCTGGAGGAGGTGTACGCCTGCGTCTCCAACCATCAGACCATCGCGCAGAAGCTGGCGCTGGGCGTGGCGGCCTGCGTGGCTTCCCCCGCGCTGGTGGTGCTGTTCAGCGACGCCAGCGAGAGGCTGACCGATGCGGTCGGGCTCCCGGCAATGTTCCTGCTGATCGCCTGGGCGGTGTGGCAGTTCATCAACACCGGCACGCTCACCAGCCGCTACAGGTTCCTGGAAAAGCGGCGGTTCACCCTCGCCGGCGACGCGCTGGAATGGGTGCGGGAAGCGCGGGAACAGTTCCGCCCCACGCTGATCCGCGATATCGCGCTGGGCGTGGCGCTGTGCATCCTCAGCCCCATGCCCACCATTCTGCTCGAAGCCTTCGTCAGCGATTCGCCCCTGCTGGAATGCACCGGCCCGGCGGTGCTGCTGGTGCTGGTGGCCGGCGCGGTGTATCTGTTCGTGCGCAGCGTCACAATGCTCAACTGCTATCAGCGCCTGCTGAAGGAAAAGGACGTATAAGCGCCTTCAGAATCCGGGTTTTCCCATCGTCCCGCCGCCTGGGAGCGCCGCACGGCGCTCTCTGCGTGTCAAAAAAGTCTTTTTGACACTTTCAATGAAAATCTGAGGATTTTCATTGAGAAAGAAGAGAACTGCGGAAATCTGAAAATCTCACGATTTTCCGGGCGATTTCCTGACGGAAGGTGCTCTTTTTCCGCCGCTTGCGCTTGCGAAAAAAGACGGGCGCGCCGTACACGCCGCCGCGCCCGATTTTACAGGCGGTTCTGCACGAGGTTTTTCGACAGTCCGGGAGCGCCGCACGGCGCTCTTTTTTTGTCTTTTTTGTTACATTTTTCGAACAAATCGTCTTGAAAAAAATGGAATAAAATGATAAAATAAGGTGATTCATCATCCGGGAGGCCTTTCAATGAAGCTGAAGAGACTGCTCACCTCGTTGCTCATCCTCACCTTGGTCGCGACGTCCTTCCTCGTCTTCGGGGAAACCGCTCAGGCGGCGTCCGCCTATTACATCGAGGTCGATATCACCAATCAGATCGTCACCGTCTACCGCAGCAGCGACCGGACCAGCTCCGGCATCGTTCGCCAGATGATCTGCTCCACCGGCAAGTCCGGCACCTCGACCCCCACCGGAACCTTCACGCTTCCGGCTAAGAGCCGTTCCAGCGAACGCACGGAATGGTATTATTTCAGCGCCTACAGCTGCTACGCCAAGTGGGCCACCCGCATCAAGGGCGGCATTCTGTTCCACTCCATCACCTACAACAGCAAGACCTCCGGCCCGAGCAAGACCGCGCTGGCCAACCTGGGCTCGCCGGCTTCCCACGGCTGCGTCCGCCTGCGCGTCGACGACGCCAAGTGGATCGCCCAGAACTGCCCCGCCGGCACCAAGGTCAAAATTTATAGGAGCGGCAAGCGCAACAATGAGCTGCGCTCGCTGCTGCTGGCAAAGAGCTTCTACGCCGGAAACGAGAGCTATGACGAGTATCTCGGCATCGCCAACGCCATCAAGAAGGGCGACACCGGCGAAAAGGTCATGCAGCTCCAGGCGCGTCTGAACCTGCTGGGCTACGCCGCAGGCACCCCCGACGGCGTGTTCGGCACCGCCACCTACAACGCCGTGTGCGCCTTCCAGAAGGCCAGCGGACTCACCGCCAACGGCCGCGTGACGGAGCGCCTGTGGAACAGCATCTTCGCCGCCAACGCGCCCTACGCGCCCATCACGTCGGGCTCCTCCGGTCTTCACGTCCAGGCGCTGCAGAAGGCGCTGAAGACGCTGAAGCTGTACAATGGCGAAATCACCGGCAAATATGACAGCGCCACCGCCAACGCCGTGCGCGTCTATCAGAGCGCCTTCGGCATGACCGTCAACGGCACCGCCACCTCCGCAGTCCAGAAGGCCATCATCGCCAAGGCCGCCGAGGTTCAGGCGTCGTTCGGCGAAGCGGAATATCAGGCCGTCGTCTCCACGGGCAGCCGCACCCTGGCAAAGGTCAAGGTCAACAGCTCCCTGAACCTGCGCAAGAGCGCGTCCACCTCCTCCAAGAGCCTGGCCAAGCTCAAGAACGGCACCGTCGTCGTCGTGCTGAAGAAGAGCTCCTCCTGGAGCAAGGTGCAGTACGGCTCCACCGTCGGCTACTGCAAGAACTCCTATCTGAAGTTCTACACCGAGTCCACCACGAAGCTGAGCTTCGAGGCCGTGCCCACGCCCGACCCGAACGCCACGCCGACGCCCACCCCGGATCCCAACGCCACGCCCAAGCCCGTCGCCTCCAACGAGACGCTGACCGTCGGCTCCTCCGGCGCCGCCGTGACCAACCTCCAGCGCGCCCTGACCGAGCTGCGCCTCTACAGCGGCGAGCTGACCGGCTCCTTCGACGCAGCCACCGCCTCCGCCGTGAAGACCTTCCAGGCCGCCAACGGTCTGACCGCCGACGGCAAGGCTACCCCTGCCGTTCAGACCAAGATCCTCGCCAAGGCCGAACAGGTCAGAAGCCAGTTCACCGGCGAATACTACAAGGCCAACGTCTCCACCACCACCTCCACCCTGGCGAAGGTCAAGGTCAGCAGCTATCTGAACCTGCGCAAGAGCGCGTCCACCTCCTCCAAGAGCCTGGCCAAGCTCAAGAACGGCGCCGTTGTCACGGTGCTGAAGAAGAGCTCCACCTGGAGCAAGGTGCAGTATGGCTCCACCATCGGCTACTGCAAGAACTCCTATCTGAAGTTCTACACCACCAGCAGCACCTCCGTAACCTATGAAGCCCTGCCCACGCCGGAGCCCACCTTCACCCCCGCGCCCACCGATACTCCCGCGCCCACCGACGCGCTGGAATCCGCAGAGGGCG
>JBJEUD010000127.1:47703-60333 GCA_051883655.1 Candidatus Faecivicinus sp.
CCCGCGCCCACCGATACTCCCGCGCCCACCGACGCGCTGGAATCCGCAGAGGGCGGCGCACCCGATGTCTCCGAGCCGGAGAATACAGACGCCGCTCTGCCCACGCTGAAGCCCGAGGCCACGGTGACGCCCGTCCCGACGGATGGCGACACCTCCGACACGAAAGACACCTCCGACACGGAAGACACCTCCAGCACGGAAGACACTTCCAACGCGGAAGACACCTCCAAGACGGAAGATACCTCCAACACGGAAGACACCTCCAGCACGGAAGACACCTCCAGCACGGAAGATACTTCCAAGACGGAAGACACCTCCAACACGGAAGACACTTCCAGCACCGAAGATACTTCCAAGACGGAAGACACTTCCAGCACGGAAGACACTTCCAAGACGGAAGATACCTCCAAGACGGAAGACACCTCCGGTACGACGGATTCCGAAGTGAAGGTGACCGCAGCGCCCACGCTGTACGCCATCCTCAAGGCCGATGACACCAGGCTCTACAAGTCCGCCGAGAAGAGCGACGAAAACGTGCTGGCCACGCAGGACAAGGGCGCTTTCTACGAAATCGTGGAGTCCGACGACGACTGGACTGCGGTCAAGTATGACGACGGCAAAACCGCGTACATCCCCACCGCAGACGTCCAGATCACCGCGGCCAAGCCGTCTCCCACGGCTGCGCCCACCATTGTGCCAACGTCCACCCCGACCTCGACGCCCGTTTCCACCGCAACGCCCTCCCCGACGTCCGCGCTCACGTCCGCGACTGAGGAGACTCCCACCGAGGAGACCCCCGCTGAACCGCCGGTCGAAGAATCGGCCAGCGGCGGCGAGAACGGCGAAGCTGATTCTGAAATACCGGAGGCAATCCATCTATGAGTCGTCTTGGCGACACCATCCGCATCGCCCGCGTGAAGGCAAAAATGACCGAAAAGGCGCTGGGCAAGAAGTGCGGCATGGCGGAAAATGTGATCAAAGACATCGAGTCGGGCCGCAGAATCGTGTCCGACGAACAGGCGCAGCGCATTCTGAAGGTGCTGGGCGTGGCCAATCCCATCTCCACGGAGCTGGAGGTTGCCGCCGAGCCGGAGGTCAAGCTCCGCCCGAAGCCCCGCGCCTACGTGCTGCCTATCGAGCCGGACGCGCCCCAGAAGGAGGCCGCGGCCCGGGAATCCAGCGACGCATGGCTGGATGCGCTGGGCGGCGTGGTGAAGCGCGTGCCGATCATCGACCCGGAGGGCGTGGTCATCGACCACGTGCTCACCCCCATCGTGGGCGGCAAGATCGAGGGCGGCGCGCCGGACAAGGTGCTCTACTACCGCTGCCCGGACAACGCGCTGCGCGGATTCCGCGTCTACGCGGGCGACCTGCTGCTGACGGTGCCCTCGAACAAGCCCGAAAACGACCGGCTGATGCTGGTGCAGTACAAGGGCCAGCGCATCGTGCGCAAGCTGCTGCGGCTGGACGGCGACCGCATCCAGATGCAGTCCTTCGACTATGAGTTCACCGCCGTGGTCGCGCCCGCGAAGGAAGTGCAGATTCTCGGCCGGTGCGTCAAACTGCAGCGGACGCTGTAAAGCCATCGAAACGGGGAATCCTTTACAACAAGGGATTCCCTTTTTGCATCGACCGGATTTGAATGGGAGGCTTTTGCATGAATGACTTTTCTCCAATGACCAACAAGGACATCCGCCGCCGGGCCTGGGCACTGTGCAAGCGCAGCTTCCCGACGATCCTGGCCGCGTCGTTTCTGTTTTCCCTGGTAACCGCTCTGCTGTCGCTGTGCAGCGGGGCGCTGATGAATCAGTCCATCGCAGTGGGCATCGCGGGGCTGATCGCCATCGTCATCCTGCAGCCCGCCATCAATCTGGGCATGATTCACCTCATGGGAGATCTGTGGCACGAGCAGCGCACCGGCATCGGCGTGCTGTTCGCCCACTTCGGCCAGCTGGGGCGCATCTGGGGCATTCAGCTGCTCATGCTGTGCTACGAGCTGCTGGCAGCCATTCCCTACTGCCTGATCGCCTTTCCGCTGGTCACGCTGGGCCAGATGGGCGGCGACCTCGTGATGGGGGCCGGACTGATCGTGATCATCCTTGCCTCCGTGATCTATTTTGTCGCGACGGTCTGGCTGGCGCTGCGCCTGTCGCTCTCCACGACGGCGCTGGTGCTGAATGAAAACCTCACCGCCCGCGAGTGTGTGCGCGCGTCCTGGGCGGCCAGCCGCGGCAACGCAAAGCGCATCTTCTGCCACCTGCTGGTTCTGTGCCTGCCGCTGCTCGCCGCGGAGATTCTCATTTCGCTGCTGCTGACGAACGCCAACATCATCGGCATGCTGGCCTCGCTGCTCATCGAAACGCTGTTCACCGGCTACATCTCCCTGGGCGAGTTCGGCCTGTTCGAGCAGCTGCTCAACGCCGGCAGCAGTCCCATGCCCGTGCATCCCGCCGGCGAATGGCGCGATGACAGCGCGCCCATCATCCTGCCCGCCCCGGAGGATGAGGATCCGAACCACTGAACGATTCTTTGCACAAAAACGCGCCCGCGTGCTTTCGCACGCGGGCGCTTCGTCTGTTTCGGGGATCAGTCCACCGTGCAGATCCAGCCCTTGGGCGCTTCGATGCGGCCCATCTGGATGCCGGTGAGGGTCTCGTAGAGCTTGCGGACGGTGGGACCCATGTTGCCGTCGGAGGTATCGAAGGTGTACTCCTTGTCGCCGTCGACGACCTTGCCCACGGGGGAGATGACCGCCGCGGTGCCGCAGAGGCCGCACTCGGCCATCTCGCCCAGCTCCGCGAAGGGAATCTCGCGCTCTTCGCACTTCAGGCCCAGGTATTCCTTCGCCACCACCATCAGCGAGCGGCGGGTGATGGAGGGCAGGATCGTGGGCGACTTGGGCGTGACCACGGTGCCATCCTTGGTGACGAACAGGAAGTTCGCGCCGCCGGTCTCCTCAACGTAGGTGCGGGTTCTGGAGTCGAGGTACATGTTCTCATCATAGCCCTGATGATGGGCCTCCTCGATGGCGTAGAGGCTCATGGCGTAGTTCAGGCCGGCCTTGACGTGGCCGGTGCCCACGGGGGCAGCGCGGTCATAGCCGCTGACCTTCAGCTTCAGGGGGCGAACGCCGCCCTTGAAGTAGGGGCCGACGGGGCTGACGAACACGCGGAACTGGCTCTCCTTGGCGGGCTGCACGCCCAGCACGGGGCCGGTGCCCATCATGAAGGGACGAATGTAGAGCGTTGCGCCGGAGCCATAGGGCGGCACCCAGTCGATGTTTGCGCGAACGGTCTTCACCACCGCGTCCAGGAACTTCTCCTTGGGAACCACGGGCAGGCGCAGGCGCTCGCAGCTGTTCATCATGCGCTCGGCGTTCAGATCGGGGCGGAAGATCACGGTGTGGCCGTCCTCGGTGGTGTAGGCCTTCATGCCCTCGAAGCAGGTCTGGGCATACTGGAACACGCCGGCGGACTCCGAAATCGTGACGGTATCGTCGGTGATCAGCGCGCCCTCGTCCCACGCGCCATCCTTATAGGTGGACACGTAGCGATAATCCGTGGGGCGATAGCCGAAGCCGATGTTTGCCCAATCCAAATTCTTTTTCATGGTTTTCAACTCCTTTAGGATTCTATACCTTCGGCCGAAATGCCGGAAGCAGACGCATCAAGCGCGGGCCTTTTCCTTGCCCAGCAGCTTGCTGATGCCCTGAATGGCCACCATGACGCCCAGGATCACCAGCGCGATGGCGAAGGCCAGCTGCAGCGCGTCTCCCAGCACATTGGCGCTGGCGGCGGTGAACAGCGCGGTGGCCTTGCCGTAGATCGTGATGGCCAGCGCGCTGAGCGTGACGGCCAGCATGATCACCATGGGAATCCACAGCATGAAGCCCTTGCGGTCGGTGCGCTTCAGGAACACCGCGCAGGCGATCAGCGCCAGAGCGCTGAGCAGCTGGTTGGCGGAGCCGAACAGCGGCCAGATGCTGGCATAGCCCACCTTGGCCAGCATGTACGCCAGCACCAGCGTGAGGATGGTGGCGAAGTACTTGTTGGTCAGCACCTTGCGCACGGGGCCCATGTTCTTCTCATCGATGGACTCGTCCAGGAACAGCTCCTGGAAGGACAGGCGGCCGATGCGGGCCACGGAGTCCAGAGAGGTCAGCGCGAACGCGGAGACGGCCAGGTTGATCAGCGTGAACACCACGCTGAAGGGCAGGCCGATGGTGGACAGGAAGTTGGCCACGCCGCCGGCAAACACCTGGGCGGGCGTGTTGTAGCCGAGGCTGGCGGCCTCGCCGGTGGCGAAGGACGCGCAGGCGATCAGCGCGATCACGGCCAGCATGCTCTCCAGCAGCATGGCGCCGAAGGAGATGGGCAGCATGTCCTTCTCGTTCTTGATCTGCTTGGACGCCGTGCCGGAGGAGACCAGGGAGTGGAAGCCGGACACCGCGCCGCAGGCGATGGTGACGAACAGGATCGGGAACATCGACTGGCCGTTGACATTGAAGGACGTGAACGCGGGCAGGTTGATGGACGGGTTGGAGACGATCACGCCCAGCACCGCGGCGACGATCATGATCACCAGCAGGTAGCTGTTCAGATAGTCGCGGGGCTGCAGCAGCGCCCACACCGGCACCACCGACGCGATCAGGATGTAGATGAACACGATGATGTGCCAGGTGCCGCGTCCGAAGGACAGCACCGGGAACAGCATGCCCAGCGCGATGCCGCCGATCAGCATCGCCACGGCGATGACGGTGTTCACCAGCTTGCCCAGCTTGGCGTAGCGCAGGATCAGGCCCAGGGCGATGGCCTCCAGGATGAACAGCATGCTGGTGGTGGCGACGGCGCGGTTGGCCTCGCTGGTCACGGCGACCTCCTCGGTGACGGCCTCGGCCTCCTCGGTGGCCTCGGTCACGACCACGGTCTCCATGTGGTAGTTGTTGTCAAAGGTGTTGGCGACGACGTCCGCGAACGCCGCGACCACCAGGATGCAGAACAGCCAGCAGAACAGCAGGAACAGCTTCTTGCCGGTCTTGCCGATGTAGTGCTCGATGATGATGCCGATGGAGCGGCCCTTGTTCTTCACGGAGGCGTACATCGACGCGAAGTCCTGCACCGCGCCGAAGAACACGCCGCCGATCAGCACCCACAGCAGCACCGGCACCCAGCCGAAGATCGCGGCCTGAATCGGGCCGTTGATCGGGCCGGCGCCCGCGATGGACGCGAACTGATGGCCGAACACCACGCCGGTGTCCGCCGGCTCATAGTCCACGCCGTCGCGCAGCTCGTAGGCAGGCGTCTTCGCCTTGGGGTCGATGCCCCAGGTCTTCGCGAGATAGCGTCCATAGACCAGGTAGCCTGCTCCAAGAACGACGATCGCGATGAGAATCATGATCAATCCATTCATTCGTAAATCCCCCTTGTGCGATTCTATACCACAAAAGGCTTTGCCGAATTGTACGGCAAAGCCTTCGGATATCCCCATTCCATACCCATTCAGGCGCTTGCGTACAATTCCCCATTGCGGTTCAGGACCGCGCAAATAATTCGCACCGCAAAATACGAAAAAATGGACGCCAGAAGATTGGCGCCCATGATAAGGACAGATTCACCACATGCAAAGGAAGGCTGTGCGCAACTGCGCGCGGCGCAGGAATCCATGCGATCCACTGTGTTCATATCGCACATCATCATGCCGGACGCCTCCTTGCTTCTGAATAAACATACTCTAGCACGAAATGCGCCCGCTGTCAAGCGATTAAAAAACACTTAATCTTTTCATGAAACCGGCGCACATTCTTCAGTCGTCTTTGAGGATCGTCCACAGGTGCAGCTTGTGGACGGGCGTTCGCCCTTCCCGGCCGCATGCTTCGCCGCCTCCACCTTGTCCGCAAGGTGCACGGCTGACTCATAGATGGCCTTCAGCGTCAGCCGGGCCATCCGGTCCGGCATGCGATTCGCCGCGTTGATGACCTCCATGGTCATGTTCCCGCTGTATCCTGAATCCGCAAGTCCCTGTGTAAATCTATCGAAATCGATTGTGCCCTGATAGGGCAGCAGGTGCTGATCGCTGAAGGCGTCGTTGTCGTGCACGTGAACCGCGAACAGGCGCCTGCCCATGGCCACCGGCACATCGTAAGGATCGGTGCCCGTGTAGTTGGCATGCCCGACGTCAAAGCAATAGCCCACATTTTCGAAGTCAAGCGCGCTCACGAGCTCGCAATGGGTGCGCCATTCCGTGCAGAAGCGCCACTCCTCCTGTCCATCAAAATGGCGTTTCGAGAGCATGTTTTCTATGGCCAGCCGCAGGCCATATCTGCCCGCCGTATCCGCCAGCTTCGAAAAATACGCTACATTGTCCTCAATGCAGCGGTCGGGCTGCCGCCGCTCAGGAACGGAAATAACCGGATGAATCGCAACATCCCGAATGCCGAGGATTTCCGCGGCCAGAAACGTTCTTTCACTCGCGATGGAAATATACTGCGCGTACGCCTCGCCCTTCGCATAGTTCTGATCCAGCGCATGCATCTGGCAAAAGCGCAAGCCCAGCTTTGCGGCGTATTCGCGCACCTCATGCGCCCAACGCCTCCAGCGCTCCGCATCGCAAATTCCGTCTCCCTCCCCCAGCAGCTCGCACTCGGGCGCATACCAATCGATGATTGTAAACCCCGCTTCTTTCAGCAAATCGAGCGTTTGGAAAATCGAATACCGCCCGCCGCTGCTGTTCCTGACGATCGCTCGGGTCGTTGTTGCAACGTTCATTGAGCTCTCACATCCTTCTCCTAACCTCAACCGCCTGCCTGTCTCCCCTCACAGCCGGCCCACATGCCGCAGAAATGCCTCGGGCGCATTGCAAAGCGGAAGCTTTACGCCGCATTCCAGCGCATGGAGAACCTGCTCCTCGGTGTCCGCAGGCGTACACACCACCGTTAGGCCGTAGCTTCTGAACCGATCCGCAACTTCCTTCGTCAAATCCCGGTACGGCACGCATACAGCCCACAGTCTGGAAAACGTACCGTTCGGGCCGGGGCGAAAGTGAATGATATCCGGATAGAAGTCCGGCGCGCCTACGATCCTGCGCCCGACAAGGCGATAGAGCTCCTCGACGACATCGCAGTCGATGCTGTTGAAGATGCACCTCTCCAGAATGCCCATCCGCTCCGCCAGCGCGACAGCCTCCTGCGCGCAGTGAATATCATCCGGATAGGGTTTGACGTCCACATCGATGAGAACGTCCGGATAGCGGAGCATCACCTGGAAGAACTCCTCCAGCGTGGGCAGGCGCGTATTCCTGAACGCCTCGCCCTTGAAGCCGCCGAAATCCAGCTGTTTGAGCTCCTGCAGCGTCTTTTCATAAACGAGTCCCGTTCCATTGGAGCAGCGCTCCAGCTTCTGGTCGTGGGCGAGCACGGGGATTCCATCCCTGGAGAGATAGATATCGATTTCGATGAGATCCACGCCCAATTCCGCCGCATGAATGACCGCGGGAAGCGTATTCTCCGGGTATTTCTCCGACATGCCCCGATGGCCGCCGATCATCAGCGTATGGCCCTCGAGCAGCCGCTTCAGCTTTTCCGTCATTGCAGTTTTCCTCCTCCCATTATCCCTTTACGGAGCCCACCATTACGCCCTTGACAAAGTATTTCTGAATGAAGGGATACACGCAGACAATCGGCAGCGTGCCGACCACGATGGCCGCGCTCTTGACGGTCTGCGCGGCGGGCATCTGCGTCGCGTCATCGATGTTCACCAGGTCGCCATCCATCAGCGCCGCATTGGCCTCGTTGACGATCGTTCGCAGCAGATTCTGAACCGGCATCAGCTCCGTTTTGGTCAGATACATCTCGCCCGGGAACCATGCGTTCCAGTAGGACACGCCGTAGAACAGCCCGATGGTCGTAATGGAGGGCAGGCTCAGCGGCAGCACGATGCTGATCAGCGTGCGCACCTGTGAGGCGCCGTCCAGCTGCGCCGCTTCCTCCAGCGCGACCGGAATGGAATAGAAAAAGTTTCGCATCAGCAGCAGATTCCACGCCGTCATGGCATAAGGAATAATCAGCGCAAAATAGGTGTTCAGGAAGTTCAGCTTCTTGACCCACATGTAATTGGCCACCATGCCGCCGTTAAACAGCATCGTGAAAAACACCATGGCCAGGATGGGCGTCCGCCCCTTCAAATCCTTTTTGGAAAGCGGATAGGCCATGCTGATCGTCAGCACCAGGCTCAGCGCGGTGCCGCAGAGCACCACAATCAGCGTGTTTCGATAGGATCTCCACATGTTCGATCCGGAGCTGAGAAGGATCTCATAGCTGGCCGTGGTGAATTTCTCAGGAATCATGATGAACTGGCCCCGGCGCGCAATCTCATCCGCCCCCACAAAGGACGACATGACCACCGAAAAAAGCGGCACGATGATCAGCACCGTTAAAACAAGCATGAGAAAGATGTCCACAATCAGGAACGCCTTTTCTCCCCACGTCTTTCTCTCAAACATACGATCACCAAATTCCTTCCTGGCCCATCTTCTTGGTTATAAAGTTCGTACCCAGAACCAGAACCATGGCAACCACGGACTTGAAAACCGACACAGCCGTCGCAAAGGAATAGTTCAGGTCCTCCAGACCCTGGCGATAGACGTATGTATCGATGATATCGCCCACGTCGTAAACCACAGGGGAATACAGCAGATAGACCTGTTCAAAGCCCGCATCCAGCAGCTCGCCCACCCGGAGAATCAGCATCAGCGAAACGATGGGCATGATCGCCGGAATCGTGATGTGCAGAATGCGCTGGAACCAGTTTGCACCGTCCATCGTTGCGGCTTCGTACAGCTGTGGATCGATGTTGGTCATGGCGGCCAGATAGATGATGGAGTCCCAGCCGATGTTTCTCCAGATGGAGGAAATCACCAGGATGCTTCGGAAATACTGGGAGCTGCCCAAAAAATAAATCGGTTCTCCGCCGAACATCTTGATGATCGCGTTGATCAGTCCGCCATCGATGGAAGTCAGCGAGCGCACGAGGCTGCAAACGATGACCATCGACAAAAAGTGCGGCAGATAGGAAACGGACTGCACGACCCGCTTGTACCCGCGGAAGGGCAGCTCGTTGAGCATGATCGCCAGGACGATCGGCGCCGGGAAACCCCACAGCAGCTTCAGGATGCTGATGATCAGGCTGTTTTTGATCAGCCTGCCCGAATAGTTGGACGAGAAAAATTTGACAAACCACTTCAGCCCCACCCATTCGCTGCTGAAGATCCCCTCCCATCCGGAGAGCGGCTTGTAATTCTTAAACGCGATCAGCACGCCGGCCATGGGGACATATTTCATCAATATGAACCAGGCTACGCCAGGAATCAGCAGCAGGTACATCGGCCAGTACTTTCTGAAGGATTTCTTCCACGTCCACCTGCTCGCTTTTGACAAGCGGCTCAATTCCCTTGCATCCATCGCTTTGCCCCCTTAGATCCAAATAAACCCGCAATCAATCCCGAGAGGGGGAAGGATGCCCATCCCCCTCTGATGATCCTGAAGTCAGGCGCCGACAGCCAGATTGTACTGGCGGGTCAGTTCGTCAATGTAATCCTGCAGTCCCATGCCGTACAGCTCGTCGATGAACTGATCCCATTCGCCCAGGTCGCGAGCGCCCATCACGAACTTGATCTGCTCCTCGTTCAGAGCCGTCTGAATGTCTGCATAGCCCATGCAGTTTTCATTGATCTCCGTGGTATTGTAGTTGATATTCAGGTCAAACGGCAGAATGGCTGCACTGATATTGCCCTGATGGCCCATGTACTCGTTGTGCATATTGCGCTGTCCATCGGGATCATAGGTCACGCAGTCCTTCTCCAGGGGCAGACCGATGCCGAACCAGAAGTTGCTGTTGTAGGAGCTGGTCGCTTCAAGATCCTTGGTGATATGCAGTTCCTCCGCGTTCTCGTAGCTGTTGTCATAGTCCCAATGAACGCCGCGGATGCCGCTGTAACCGACCTTGAAGTTCTCCCAATCCGCATACATCCAGTCGATGACCTTCAAAGCCGCACGGATGTGCGCCTCATCGGAGGTCGCATTGATCATGCCGCACACGCTGTTGGCCTTGATCATGGATTCCATCTTGTTGCCGTTGGGGCCGGTCATGCCCTCCACATAGTCATACCAGGAGGCGCCCGGATAGTTCGCCTTCAGGTTGGTATACTGCGCAGTGGTGTCCGTCGAATAGGCGCCGCTGCAGGCCACGCGGCCGGAAGCGATGTACTGCTGAACCGTGTTGACGTCCCAGCTGAAGTTTTCCTTGTGAATGACGCCATCCGCGTACCACTGGGCGCACTGCTTCAGAAAATCAATGTATCCATTCTGCAGGAAGTAGGGCTTGATGCTTCCATCCTCGTCCTGCCAGTTGGAATAGCCGAAGTCCGTAAATCCGCCCAGGAAATGGTAGCACAGCGTTTCCAGGCTGCTGCCGCGAACGATCATGGGGATCGTTTCGCCGTTTCCATAGGGATCGAGATCCTTGACTGCATACAGATATTCATTCAGCTCGTCGAGGTTCGTCGGCCCCTCCATGCCCAGCTCATCCAGCCAATCCTGGCGGACGAAGGTCTGATAGAACACGCGGTTGACGTTTCTCGGGAAGCCCCAGATCGTGCCGTCCTTGTCCGTATAGACCTGGAAGGCGTCCTCGTTGAACTCGGTCCAAACGCGGATCACGTTCGGAATGCAATCCATGTAATCGTTGATCGGCTGAACGGCGCCCATCTCCGAATAGGTCATCCAGTCGCCCCAGAACACATCCAGCTGTTCTCCGCTGGACAGCATCATGTTGATTTTATCGGTGTCATTCGTGCCGGACAGGCGAATCGACTCCACCAGAACGCCCGTCTCCTGCAGGATGTAATCCTGCACCATTTTGTACGCCTCCGCATCGGAATCCGTGCCGGAATGCGGGCAGATGAACACGACCGTAATGGGCTCTTCCTCCGCGAAGGCCATCGTTCCCATCAGCACCATTGCCAGGGTTAACACCCATGCAAACAACCTCTTCATTTTGTGCACCTCCCATAATTCTGCAATTCACTGTTTCCAGATGATTCTGCTTTCCACTGCTGCCGCAGACAACGCTCTCAATACCGTGTGCGTTCCCCTCCGAATCCCATCCGCAAACGCTCCTCCTTCCAATTGCAAATTCGGGGAATCAGCACCAAAATACACGCTCTTCTTTTCCACGGAAGCCTGTTTTCATCAAAAGGCGGTTATTTTATTTCGGGAAATGTATATCAATTCATCCACATGGCAATTATGCAGGTAAACGGAGCCGGTTCTTCTCTCGTTCGACGTAATAGTAACACATTTCCAATATGAAGTCAATAGATTTTTGGAATTTTTTCTACGCTATTTTTTCACCATATTTTTTAACGCAATCTGCATTAAGCCCATAAATGCGCCGAAATAACGGCATTTATCGCAGTTATTTTCGGTTTTATCATCGAAATATCTTAACTTGTCTCGTGTTTTGTTTCTCCTGTCAGTTTTGATTTTTGAATTTTTTCCAATCATCGTTGTCGCTTGACAATGCATATATACTATGATACTATTATCCTATATTGACACATTTCCCATTGCACATTGATGCATTTCGCCCTATCAGAAAGTGAGTTAATCCATGGAAAGCATATCCACCCCGCTGTATGTCATTCGGCAGAAATACGAAACGCTGACGGAAAGCGAGCGCAGAATCGCAGAGTATGTCCTGAATCACAGCGACCAGGTCGCCATGATGCGCATCCACGATTTGTCCGCCGCAACCGGCGTGGCCAATTCGGCGATCGTCCGCTTCTGCAAGGCGCTGGGCTTCAGCGGTTTTTCCGAATTCAAGTTCAGCCTTTCCTCCGAATCCAACCCCAGCGTCGAATCCTACATGCTGCCCACCATCAAGCGCGGCGACGGCGTGAACGAAATCTTCAACAAGATATTCACAAGCAACATTCACTCCCTCTATGCAACGATCCAGCAGCTGGACATGGAGCGCGCCGCCAGCGCCGTGGAGCTCATGCACGCGGCGCAGCACATCCTCCTTCTGGGCACCGGAACCTCCGAACCCGCCGTACTCGGCGCCATGTACCAGTTGATGCAGTTCGGCTTTCCCTGCATCTCGGCAGCAAACGCCGTTACCATGCGCACCGCCGCAATGAACATGAAAAAGGGCGACGTGGCCATCGGCATCTCCTATTGCGGCCACACGCACGACACCGTTGAATCGCTGCACCTCGCCCACGAGTGCGGCGCATCGACCATCGCAATCACCAGCTACGAGGACTCTCCTCTGTGCAAGGATGCGGACATCATTCTCTACGCGCCGCCGGAGGATATTCCCTATATGTCAGACGGCGCAATCACATCGACGCGCAACTCCCTGGTCTGCATCCTCGATTCGCTGATCATTACACTGGCCTGCAAAAACTACGATCATTCCATGGCCAAAATCTATGCGCGCAACACCTGCATCTTTCCCAGTGTCCGGGAATAATCCGCCCAGACAGAAAACCCCCGCCTTCAGCAGCGCTGAATGCGGGGGTTTTTGCGTGTCAAAAAAGGATTTTTGACACTTTCGATGAAAATCTGAGGATTTT
>JBJEUD010000128.1:0-2271 GCA_051883655.1 Candidatus Faecivicinus sp.
CTGCATGCAGGCCGCAATCGGTTTTTCTGGGAGGGGTGCGGGGAGGGCTTCTTTTTCTCTAAAAAGAAGTCCTCCCCGCCAAAACCCCCGTTCTCTCCCCCCGCCGCCTCACAGCAGCGGGATTCCCGCGTCCTTGCACGCCTTGATGGTGGCGTCGTCCCAGAGGCTGCACTGGACTTCGCCGATGTGGGCGCAGCCGATCATGAGCATGCAGAGGCGGGACTGGCCGATGCCGCCGCCGATGGTGAGGGGCAGCTCGTTGTTGAGGAGCATTTTATGGAAGGGGAGCTGGCGGCGGTCGTCGCAGTGGGCGAGGGAGAGCTGGCGGTCGAGGGACTCGGCGTCGACGCGCACGCCCATGCTGGAGATTTCGAAGGCGCGCTGGAGGCGTTCGTTCCAGAAGAGGATATCGCCGTTGAGGGCCCAGTCGTCATAGTCGGGTGCGCGGCCGTCGTGGGGCTTGCCGGAGCGCAGCGCGCCGCCGATCTGCATGATGAGGGCGGTCTTGTGCTCGCGGAGGAAGGCGTTTTCCCGGTCGGAGGGGAGGGGCAGGTCGGGATACATGTCCTCCAGCTCCTGCGCGGTGACGGCGGTCATGTCGCGGCTGAGGCGCACGTTGATGGAGGGAAACTCGCGGTTGAGGCGCGCGGAGGTATCGCACACGGCGTCGACGATGTCCTGGGCGGTCTTGCGCAGGTAGTCGAGGGTGCGGTCCTCGCGGCGGATGATCTTTTCCCAGTCCCACTGGTCGACGTAGATGGAGTGGATGTTGTCCAGCTCCTCGTCGCGGCGGATGGCGTTCATGTCGGTATAGAGGCCCTTGCCGGGGCGGAAGTCGTAGCGCTTCAGCGCCAGGCGCTTCCACTTGGCCAGCGAGTGCACCACCTCGCCCTCCGCGCCCACGGCGGGCACGTCGAAGCGCACGGCGCGCTCCACGCCGTTGAGGTTGTCGTTCAGGCCCGAAGCGTCCTGCACGAACAGCGGCGCGGACACGCGGCGCAGGTTCAGCGCGTAGCTCAGGTCCTTCTGGAAATTGTGCTTGATGAATTCGATGGCAACCTGCGTGTCGTACACGCTCAGCGGCGGACGATAGCCCTCGGGAATGAAGATTCGGTTCATGAGCGGGTTTCCTTTCTTTGCTTCGGCTTTTGGATGGTATGAGTATACCTCGAAACGGCGGAAAATGCAAGCACTGCCTGTCCGCCGTTTGCCGGTTTTGAATTTTCGCTCTTCATATTTAATCGGAAAGCGTGCTTTTTTGCCGGGATTTCTGCCAAATATGATAATTTCGTTGCCGGATGTTGCAAAAAATAACATTTAACCCATTGCCAAGGAGCGTTGATGCGCGTATAATTGACACTACAACGACTCGCGGCGCGTTACAGCAAGGGGGCTGCACGTCCGACTGCAGCAACGCAGCGCTATATCAAGGAGGATATGGACCGTGGCACTGAAGAATGAGTATTTGATTGAAGTCATGAACAAGGTGGAACAGCGCAACCCGAACGACAAGCAGTTTCTGATCACCGTGCGCAGCGTACTGGAATCCATCGAGCCCGTGGTGGAGGCCCGCCCTGAGCTGATCGAAAAGGGCGTGATCGAAATGTTCGTCGAGCCCGAGCGCATCGTCAAGTTCCGCGTTCCGTGGGTGGACGACGCCGGCAAGGTGCACGTCAACCGCGGCTACCGCGTGCAGTCCAACAGCGCCATCGGCCCCTACAAGGGCGGCCTGCGCCTGCATCCCTCGGTCACCGAGGACATCGTCAAGTTCCTGGCCTTCGAGCAGACCCTCAAAAACTCGCTGACCACGCTGCCCATCGGCGGCGCGAAGGGCGGCTCCGACTTCGACCCCAAGGGCAAGTCCGACATGGAGGTCATGCGCTTCTGCCAGTCGTTCATGAATGAGCTCTACCGCCACATCGGCCCCGACTGCGACGTGCCCGCCGGCGATATCGGCGTCGGCGCCCGCGAGATCGGCTACCTCTACGGCCAGTACAAGAAGCTGACCGGCAACTATTGCGGCGTGCTCACCGGCAAGGGCCTGTCCTACGGCGGCTCTCTGGCCCGCACCCAGGCCACCGGCTACGGCCTGTGCTACTTCACCGAGGAAATGCTCAACGCCGCCGGCAAGTCCTTCAAGGGCGCCACCGTGGTGGTCTCTGGCTCCGGCAACGTGGCCACCTACGCCGTGGAAAAGGCCACCCAGCTGGGCGCCAAGGTCGTCGCCATGTCCGATTCCAACGGCTACATCCACGATCCCGACGGCATCGA
>JBJEUD010000129.1:0-2269 GCA_051883655.1 Candidatus Faecivicinus sp.
TCGGGGTTCTGCGCGGTGCCCTGCTGATGGGGATGCTCGGGGTTCAGGCCGCCCTCGCGGAAGGCCTTGACCTTGTCCCAATCCACCAGGTGCGCGATCTCGGCGTAGTTGTCCTTGGGGTCGACGGCGTCGATCTTCTGGATCTCGTGAGAGGTGCGGAAGCCGTCGAAGAAGTGCAGGAAGGGCACGCTGGCCTTGATGGCGGACAGGTGCGCGACCAGCGCCATGTCGGTGGCCTCCTGGACGGAGTTGGACGCCAGCATCGCGAAGCCGGTCTGGCGGCAGGCCATGACGTCGGAGTGGTCTCCGAAGATGTTCAGGGCGTGATAGGCCAGAGCGCGGGCAGAAACGTGGAAGACGCAGGGCATCAGCTCGCCGGAGATCTTGTACATGTTGGGGATCATCAGCAGAAGACCCTGGGACGCGGTGAAGGTGGTGGTCATCGCGCCAGCGGCCAGGGAGCCGTGCACGGCGCCGGCCGCGCCGGCCTCGGACTGCATCTCGGCGATGCGGACCTTCTGGCCGAACAGGTTGGTGCGGCCGTGGGCCGCCCATTCGTCGGCGACTTCAGCCATGGGGGAGGAAGGGGTGATCGGGTAGATCGCGGCCACATCGCTAAAGGCATACGCGATATGGCTGACAGCAGTATTGCCGTCAACAGTGAGTTTGATGCTCAATGGAATGACCTCCTTCTATGAATTCTCTGATTTCGGCAAGACGCGCAAAGATCAACAACGTACAGCGCTCCCTCGCGGGTTTCACCGGGCGATGTTGAATCCTTTTGCGTTCTCACTCAAGACAGATGAACCATCTTCTTATATTATAAGGACTGATTTGTTCAAAGTCAAGCAAATCCGTTCCGTCTGTGTGGGTTGAAGGCCCCGTTTCGCAAAGATTTTTCAATTTTGCAAAGGCGCTGTCGAAAAGGGCGGGGTCACTGCACCGGTGAGACGAAGGACACCGCCAGGCCCAGGATGCGGATGGAGTCGTGATCGGGCCAGGTGAACACCATGGGCGGATATTTGGGGTTTTCGCTCAGCAGCGTCAGTCCGTTGGGAATGTGGTACACGCGCTTGAGCGTGGCGCTGCCGTCGACGATCACGGCGGCGATCTGGCCGTCGTCCACGTCGTCCTGGCGGCGGATGAACACGACGTCGCCATCCAGAATCCGCGCGCCGGTCATGCTGTCGCCCTGCACGCGCAGTGCGAAGTCGCAGTTCCGGGCCGCGGCGCAGTCCACCACCTCCAGCGACTGCTCGCACACGATCGGCTCGCCGGCGGCGATGGCGCCCAGCAGCGGCACCCGGCGGGTCTGCACGTCCGTCAGCACGCCCTGCGACCGCAGCCGGTCCTCCGCGCGCATCAGGTCGCCCAGGCGGTACACCCCCGGGATCTCCGCCGGCCGGCCGCACAGCGATTCCAGCGGGCAGTCCAGCGCCTCCGCCAGCCGCTTCAGGGTCTGCGCGGTGGGGTTGCGGGTCTCGCCGTTGAGCAGCTTGTTGATCGTGCCCTTCGGCACGCCGGAGCGCTCCGACAGCGCCTCCGTGGTCAGTCCCTTCTCCGCCTTCAGCAGCAGCAGCTTCTCGCGCAGGTTCATGGCTTCACCATCCTTTGATTCGGCTTTATAGGTTCATTATACGGATTTCTGCCCGCCTTTTCAACCGTCCCCGGGAAATTTTGCCCGGCGTTCGATTGACAGAATCGAACATATGTGCTATTATCATATAACCGAATACGGTTAATCGGGAGGAGGATGAAGCATGAGGGACAATGAGATGCAGCGGCGGCTGAGCCAGCTGAACGATATGAAGCGGGAGGTGGACGAGCTCTCCCAGCGCATTGCAAAATTGCAGCAGGAGGCGCAGGGCGGGCGCGTGCGCGGCATGCCCTGCAGCGGTCGCGGTGACGCGGCGCTGGCGGAGGCGATCGGCCGGATGGCGGCCCGCCGCGCGGACTGCATGGAGGAGCTCGGGCGGCTGTACGCCTTCATCGACGACATCCCCGACAGCCGGCTGCGGCGGATCTTCTCGTTTCGGTACATCGACGGGCTGACCTGGCAGCAGATCGCCTTCCGCATCGGGGAGTTCGACGAGCAGTATCCCCGAAAGCTCCACAACAGATACCTGTGCGCCAAACGCCGCTGAGAGGCGGCCACAGCGTGTCAAAAAAGGATTTTTGACACTTTCAATGAAAATCTGAGGATTTTCATTGAGCAGGAGGAGAACTGCGGAAATCTGAAAATCTCACGATTTTCCGGGCGATTTCCTGA
>JBJEUD010000130.1:0-2268 GCA_051883655.1 Candidatus Faecivicinus sp.
CCGTTGTAGGTGGGCAGCAGATACAGCGACGGATACAGACTTGTCTGGATGGAAAGATTCCCGGTCATCGTGTCACCGACTCTTTTGACTGCGCCGATATTTGAACACGCTGATGAAGCGGATGACGCGCCCGTACCGCCCTGCGAAACCTCCAGTGGATTGCTGAGCTTTACCGCCCAGCCAAAGGAGGCGGTATTGTCTTCACCGGCCGCCATGCCGAAGCCAATCGCCTTGCCGCCCTTCTTGACATGCATGATGTATGCCGCGGAGCTGATCTCCACCACATAGCTGGACACGGTTCCCACGGTATCTGTCAGCGTCAGCGTCGCTTTATAGGTCGCATCTACGGCAAGATTTCCGTCGCCGAGGATCAATGCAGTTCCGCTGGTCAGCGTGGCAGATGTCGTATAGCTGCCGCCCACCTGCGCCAGCACGACCTGGCCGGTTACCTTGTTGCTGCCGCTGAGTGCGGAGCAGGCAAAGCTGACCAGCAGCCGTGCATAGGTTCCATTGACCTCGTCCCGCGCACCGCTGCTGGTACAGCGATAGGCTTCGATGGACGAGAAATAGGGGCTGCCGTAGGAATAGACAGAGAAGTTCGTGCTTTGGGTAGCGCTGCGTCCGCGGGAGTCCGTGACCTTGGCAGTCACCGTAATGGTTCCCGTCTTGTAGATCGTAGACGTCGTCAGACTGGAGGACGATGCGCTGCCGATGCCAGGGTCGGTGGTGATCGAATACGATTTGATGGTGGAGCCATAGGCGCCCGCCGCACCATTGATTTTCAGCGTCGCCTTTGACTTGCCGTAGGCGTAGATACCCCAGCCGGCGAGCACGCTGTTGTCGTTGACCGGAGCTGCCGTTACGCTTGAAATCGTGGGTACGACGCTCGCGGGTGCGGTGATGGTAAAGCCATAGCTGTAGGTTCCCAGGGAGTTTCCACCGACGTCCTATGTCTCCAGGGAAACGGATGCAGCGCCGGACGTTGCGGATGGAATCACATCCAGCCACGAAAGCGGGATTGTGTAGGAGGCGGACGCCGTCCCGGACGCGATGGCCTGCGTCGCGGTATGGCTTCCGAAACTCCATGTGACCTTGTGACTGTACGCGGTGTTGTAGGCAGTGATGTTCAGCTTCGCAGCGCTTCCTGCCGCCACGCTGGCAGAGGCCAGCGAACCATCGCTTTGCAGGTATTCGTAGGTAATCGTCAGCGAAGCGGCGGTCACGGACAGGTAATCGTAGCAGAAGCCACCCGAATAGGTTCCCCGCGTGGTGGGAACGTAGATGATGAGCACCTGATTGCCGGCTGCAAAGTAGGCCTGCAGCGTGGAAAAGATGCCGGCATTGGTGCTGCTGTTGAAGGTCAGCGTCGTGGATCGATCGTAGGCGTATTCCACGGAGAGCGCGCCGATGCTGTCGCCGCGCATGGAGGCAATGCTGCCGGAGATGCTGTTCTTCGTCGCCTTGTAGAAGGTCAGGTTCTTGCGTGAATCGCCGCCTGCCGGGCCAAAGGTCACATTCATCTGAATCTGGGAGATGGCGATATTGGAGAAGCTCAGACCGGACTAGCCGGAAAAGTTGATCGCGCCCTCGTATCGCGTGCTGGAATACACGCCCTGGCGCGCCTTGCCGGACGACCAGGAGGAACCGGAAGCATACTTCAGCTCACTGGCTGTTGTCGAAAATGTGGGCATTTCGTTCACCTCTCTGTCAGGTTCTCCATTTGAAGCCCACGCCGGTGGGCGTGGTCACCATGTCGAGATAGCCGTTCTCCGCCGTTCCAATGGAGATTTGCTCTCTGGCCTCCAGGCGGGTGACGTACAGCTTGTTGTCGCTGAAATAGGCAAGCTCCGTGCCCGCCTGCACGAATGTGAGGCGCGTATTGGTCAATCGCATCTTCACGCTGGATGCGGAACTGCCCATGTCCAGATAGGGCGTGCCGTTGTCGTCGCCGAATTCGAAGTAGGAGAACATCTGGGCAATTCCGTTTTCGGCGGCGGCGAGGCGGCTGAAGGTCAGCGTCAGATTGCTGTCCGTTTGCGCCAGCTCACTTCGGATCAGCTCGATGTCCTTCAGCGCGTTGAGAAAATCCTCTGCGCTGGCGAACTGACCCGAGAGCTCCATAGAGTCGATCAATGCCCGGACGCGGCTCTCCAGCGTGCTGTCCAGTCCAGAAATGCTGCCCATCAGCTGTTCAATCTGATTGGCCGTATCCTCCGGAGCAGCGCGCCAGCTGGTAGCGACGTCGCCCTCCTCCAGCATGGATCGAAC
>JBJEUD010000131.1:0-2238 GCA_051883655.1 Candidatus Faecivicinus sp.
AGGGCATCGTCGGCCCCGGCGACTGCATCATCGGCGCGGACAGCCACACCTGCACCTACGGCGCGCTGGGCGCCTTCTCCACCGGCGTCGGCTCCACCGACATGGCCGCAGGCATGGCCGCCGGCGAGAACTGGTTCAAGGTGCCCTCCGCCATCAAGGTGGTGCTCAAGGGCAAGCTGCAGCCCTGGGTCAGCGGCAAGGACGTCATCCTGCACCTGATCGGCCTGATCGGCGTGGACGGCGCGCTGTACAAGTCGCTGGAGTTCACCGGCGAGGGCGTGCATGAGCTGTCCATGGACGACCGCTTCACCATCGCCAACATGGCCATCGAGGCCGGCGGCAAGAACGGCATCTTCCCCGTGGACGAGAAGACCATCGAGTACATCACCGGCCGCTTCAACCGCCCCTACACGGTCTACGAGGCCGATGAGGACGCGGAGTACGAGCGCGAGGTCGTCATCAATCTCGACGAGCTGAAGCCCACCGTCTCCCTGCCCCACCTGCCCTCCAACACGAAGACCGTGGACGAGGTGGCGGGCATGAAGATCGACCAGGTGGTCATCGGCTCCTGCACCAACGGCCGCATCTCCGACATGCGCATTGCCGCAAGCATTCTCAAGGGCCGCAAGGTCGCCGACGGCGTGCGCTGCATTGTGATTCCCGCCACGCAGGACATCTACATGCAGTGCATCAATGAAGGTCTGGCCGAGATCTTCATCAATGCCGGCTGCGCGGTCTCCACGCCCACCTGCGGCCCCTGCCTGGGCGGCCACATGGGCTGCATGTGCGAGGGCGAGCGCGCCGTCACCACCACCAACCGCAACTTCGTGGGCCGCATGGGCCACGTCAAGAGCGAGGTCATCCTCGCCAGTCCCGCCGTCGCCGCCGCGTCCGCCATCAAGGGCTGCGTCGCGTCGCCGCTGGATCTGTAAGAAGGGAGCGTTCTAGAAATGGTCACCGGAAAGGTCTATAAATACGGCGATAACGTCGATACCGACGTCATCATCCCCGCGCGCTATCTGAACGCGCCCTCCCCCGAGGAGCTGGCCAAGCACTGCATGGAGGACATCGATCCGGACTTCACCGCGAAGGTTCAGCCCGGCGACATCGTGGTCGGCGGCGCGAATTTCGGCTGCGGCTCCTCCCGCGAGCACGCGCCCATCGCCATCCGCGCCTGCGGCGTGCCCTGCGTCATCGCGGCCAGCTTCGCCCGCATCTTCTATCGCAATTCCATCAACATCGGCTTCCCCATCCTCGAGTGCCCCGAAGCGGCCGCCGCAATCCAGAACGGCGACACCGTCAGCGTGGACTTCGACAGCGGCAAAATTCACGACGAAACCACCGGCCAGGACTTCCAGGCCGCTGCGTTCCCGGCGTTCATCAACCGCATCATCGAGCACGACGGCCTGCTGCCCTATCTGAAGGCCCGTCAGGACGCCGAGGAGGGAAAATAACATGGTTTACAACATCGCACTGGTCAAGGGCGACGGCATCGGTCCCGAAATTGTGGACAGCGCCGTCCGTGTACTGGAAAAGATCGGTGAGAAGTACGGCCACACCTTCCGCTGCACGCCCTATCTGGCGGGCGGCTGCGCCATCGACGCCTGCGGCATTCCGCTGCCGGAGGAGACCATCGAGGGCTGCAAGAACGCCGACAGCGTGCTGCTCGGCGCGGTGGGCGGCCCCAAGTGGGACAGGATGCCCGGCAATCTGCGCCCCGAAAAGGCGCTGCTGGGCCTGAGAAGCGCGCTGGGCCTGTACACCAACCTGCGCCCCGCGAAGCTGTACGCCTCGCTGAAGGAGGAGTGCCCGCTGCGCGCGGACATCGTGGAGCAGGGCTTCGACCTGATGATGGTGCGCGAGCTGACCGGCGGCATCTACTTCGGCGAGCGCGGCCGCCGCGACGGCAAGTACGGCCCCGAAGCCTACGACACCGAGGCGTATTCCGTCATGGAGATCGAGCGCATCGCCCGCGCCGCCTTCGACGCGGCCCGCAAGCGCAGAAAGAACGTCATCTCCATCGACAAGGCCAACGTGCTGGAAACCTCCCGCCTGTGGCGCGAGACCGTGCACCGCATCGGCGAGGAGTATCCCGACGTGCAGCTGACCGACATGCTGGTGGACAACGCCGCCATGCAGCTGGTCCGCCGCCCGTCCCAGTTCGACGTGGTGGTCACCAGCAACATGTTCGGCGACATCCTCTCCGACGAGGCCAGCCAGATCACCGGCTCCATCGGC
>JBJEUD010000132.1:0-12564 GCA_051883655.1 Candidatus Faecivicinus sp.
CGCGAGAGTCAAAGGATCGTCTTCTTCGGCGGAGCGGGCGTTTCCACGGAGAGCGGCATCCCCGATTTTCGCGGCGTTGACGGACTCTATCGGCAGAAGTATGCCTATCCGCCCGAAACGATTCTGAGCCATGACTTTTTTGAGCGCAGACCGGAGGAATTCTATCGGTTCTACCGGGAGAAGATTCTCATCACGGATGTCGATCCCAATCCGGCGCATCTCAAGCTGGCCGAATGGGAGGCAGAGGGAAAGCTCACGGCGGTCGTCACCCAGAACATCGATGGACTGCATCAGAAGTCCGGCTCAAAGAAGGTCTATGAACTGCATGGCTCCATTCATCGCAACTTCTGCACCCGATGCGGCAGGTTCTTTGCGGCTGAGGACGTTGCGCAGATGGATCTGGTGCCGAAGTGCGCCTGCGGCGGGATCGTCAAGCCGGACGTGGTGCTCTACGGCGAGGGACTGGACGACGGCGTGGTGCGCGGCGCGATGGCGGCGATTGCCGGCGCGGACATGCTCATCATCGGCGGCACGTCGCTGAGCGTCTACCCTGCGGCGGGCTTGATCGACCTGTATCGCGGCAATCGCCTGGTGCTGATCAACAAGACAGCGACGCCCAGAGATGACCGCGCGGATCTGATCATTCGCGAGCCGATCGGACAGGTGTTCTCTGAACTGTAATGGAAGCGCGAATCATTTGCTTTGATCCGGTGGCGGAGGCGGATGCGCAACTTCTGATCCTGGGAACGATGCCCAGCGTGGAATCGCTTCGCCAGCAGTTTTACTATTCCCATCCGAGGAACGCCTTCTGGCCGATCATGGCGGAGGTGCTCGGGGAGCAGTCTCCTCAGACGATTGAGGAGAAAAAGCTGCTGCTGATCCGGCATGGGATCGCCCTGTGGGACGTGGCGCACAGCTGCATTCGTCCGGGCTCGCTGGACAGCGATATCCGGGATGTGCAGCCCAATGATTTTGCAATGCTGTTCGCCCGGTGCGGAAATATCAGGAAGATCTTATTCAACGGCGCGACGGCGCAGACGCTGTTTGCGCGCAAGGTTGGCGCGATGCCCCAGGGCTGTGTTGCGGAGCGCATGCCCTCTACAAGCCCGGCTTACACGCTGCGCTTTGAGCGCAAGCTGGCGGCATGGCGCAGCGGAATGGAGGGATATTATGTCTGAAGCCATTCGCCTCAGCCCCTGCGATATCATTCGCAAAAAGAGGTTTGGCGGCGAACTGAATGAAACGGAAATCCGCGCGTTTGTCAAGGGCGTGGTGGACGGCAGCTTTGCCGATTACCAGATTTCCGCGCTGCTGATGGCCATTTGCATCAACGGCATGTCCGACCGGGAGACGCTTGCGCTGACGCTGGAGATGGCGAAATCCGGCGACATGCTCAACCTTGCGGGCATCTCCGGCATCAAGGCCGACAAGCATTCCACCGGCGGCGTGGGCGATACCACGTCGCTGATTCTGGTGCCGCTGGTGGCCTGCTGCGGTGTGCGGATGGCGAAGATGTCCGGCCGCGGTCTGGGCTTTACCGGAGGCACGCTGGACAAGCTGGAATCCATCCCCGGCATGCGCATCGATCTGAGCATTGACGAATTTGAAGAGCAGGTCAGCAGGGTTGGCTGCGCCATCATTGGCCAGACGGCGGAGCTGGCGCCGGCGGACAAGGTGCTCTATGCGCTTCGCGATGTGACCGGAACGGTGGACTGCCTGCCGCTGGTGGTATCGTCCATTCTTTCCAAGAAGCTAGCGGCGGGCTGCGATGTGGTCGTGCTGGACGTCAAGACCGGCAGCGGCGCGATCATGGACACGCTGGAGAAGTCCAAAAAGCTGGCGGAGATGATGGTGCGCATCGGCAATCTGAGCGGAAAGCGCTTTTCTGCGCTGATCACCGATATGGATCAGCCGCTGGGCAATTACATCGGCAATGCGCTCGAGGTGGAGGAGGCCATCGACGTGCTGGCGGGACGCGCTGCGGGCGATCTGAAGGATGTGTCCCTCGAGCTGGGCGCGCACATCCTGAAAAACGCGGGCAAGGTGAGCTCCGTCCGGGAAGGCGTCGCATTGCTGGAGGAGAAGATTCAGAGCGGCGAAGGCCTGAAGAAGCTGGCGGAGATGATTGCGGCGCAGGGCGGTGATCCGCGGGTGACGCAGGATACATCGCTGCTGCCGAAGGCAAAGACGAAAATTGACGTGAAGGCGGACCAGGACGGCTGGCTGACCTCCGTCTGCACTGCGGATGTCGGCAATGCGGCCAAGCTGCTGGGCGCAGGGCGTGAAAAGAAGACCGACGAGCTCGATCTGGCGGTGGGCATCGTCATGCGCAAGCGCGTGGGCGATCGTGTGCGCGCAGGCGACGTTTTGTGCACGCTGCACGTGGACGAGCGGTCGGATCGGATCGGAGCCTACAATCTGATCAAGCGCTCATTGAAAATTGGAAAGGAACCTGTGAAGAAGCCGCCGCTGATTCACGAGGTTGTGGAAGAATGAAGAGCAGGATCATCCGACTCGGACGAAAAATTCGATGGGTTTTGATCGATGACCGCGGCAGCTTGCGCGTGGGTTGGCGGCTGGCGTTGGGAATTGCCGCCTATGCAGCGGCGTTTTTGGCCGCTTTTGGCGGATTGAGCGCGATCTTCGGCGCGCTGTTTGACGCGTGGGGTTTGACGAACACGAACCTCGTCTATGCGCCAGGCTGGGCCCAATGGGTCGTCGCCTGGCATGCGGATATCATCTATTTTGCAGCATATGCAGTCAGCGCTGCGGCCGGAGCGATGCTGGCCCGAAGGTGGACCGCGCCTGCCAGGGGAAGCGTCAGGACTGCGATTTTCGCAGCGATATGTGGACTGATGATGGGCGCGGCGCTGACAATTCTGGCGCTGGGACTGGACAGCATGCGGCTGGAGCGCCCGTTGGGAGAACCATGGGTTTCGGTTCTGCTGATTCCTGCAGTTTTGCTGCTGATTGTTGGTCAGCTGAGCGGCGAGATACTCAGCAAGAGGATTCTGTTCGATCCGGTGAAGGCGCGATTTGGCAGAGCTGCAGGCTATCTTGCGGCTTGCGTCGCATCGGTGCTTCTCTCCGGCAGGAGGACTTCTCCGATGGGATTGATCTGTGCGCTGCTGATGGGAATCGCGGGAAGTGCCGTGTATGAGCGGGGTGGAATCCGGGCGTCCGTCGCGCTGCTGGCGGGCTGGACCGCCTGGACCACAGTGTTTTTTGCCTGGCCGAATGTGTCGGGCACGGCCGTCTATCAGATGTATGCGGTTTCCGACTCCTGGTTGACGGGCGGCAATGGCGGCGCTCTGTGCGGCTTCGCAGGAATGCTGGCGTGGGGGATTTTTGCCGCGGTCTTGCTTCGCGATGAGCTGCACCGCGGTCTGATTTGGATAATGAAAGGAAGAGGAAGAGATGGGAAAGATTCGAATTGCAATCGCGGGACTGGGCTCCCGCGGAGAAAGCTGTTACGGACAGGCGCTGCTGGAGATGAAGGATCGCGCGGAAGTGGTCGCGCTGGCAGAGCCCAGAGCCGATCGCCTCAAGGCCGCCGCTGAAGCGCACGGCGTTCCTGCCGACCGGTGCTTTGCCACCGTGGAGGAGATGCTGGAACAGCCCAAGCTGGCCGACGCGCTGGTGCTGTGCACGCAGGACCGTCAGCACGTGCCGCAGGCCATTGTGGCGCTGAAGAAGGGCTATCATATCATGATGGAAAAGCCGATCTCTCCCGAACTGGAGGATCTGCGCAGGATCGTGCAGGTCGCGCGCGAATGCCAGCGCAGGGTGCTGGTGTGCCATGTGCTGCGCTATACGCCGTTCTTTGGCAAGATCAAGGATGTCATCGACTCCGGCGTTATCGGAGAGGTTGTGGCGATTCAGACGATTGAGAATGTCGGTTACTGGCATCAGGCGCACAGCTTTGTTCGCGGCAACTGGCGCAATTCCGGCGAAACCAGCCCGATGATCATGCAGAAGTGCTGCCATGACCTGGATTATCTGGTGTGGCTCTCCGGCCAGCGCTGTGAGCGCGTGTCTTCCTTCGGGTCGCTCAAGCATTTCCGTCCGGAGTGCGCACCCGAAGGCGCGGCAATGCGCTGTCTGGACGGCTGCAAGGCCAAGGAAAACTGCCCCTTTGATGCGGAAAAGATCTATCTGACCAATGAAAAGACGGGCGTGCTCGCGGGCAACAAGGGATGGCCGCTGGATGTGCTGGCGCTGGATCCCACGGAGGAGAGCGTTCGCGCGGCCATCGAAACAGGTCCGTACGGCCGCTGCGTCTATCACTGCGACAACAATGTGGTCGATCACCAGATCGTCAACATGGAGATGGAAAACGGCGCGACCCTGACTCTGACGATGTGCGCATTCACCACGGCGGGGTCCCGCACGCTGACGATCATGGGCACCAAGGGCGATATTCGCGCCGACATGAGCGCGAACACCATCCGCGTCTGTGCCTTCGGCGGACAGCCGGAGGTCATTGACGTCACGAAGCTGGCCGCGGACTTCTCGGGCCACGGCGGCGGCGACAAGCAGCTGATCAGCCAGTTCATCGACATCGTTGGCGGCAAGGAGCCCGACAGCAGAGTGACCACTCTGGAGGCCTCCGTCGAGAGCCATCTGGTTGCACTGGCTGCGGAGGAATCCCGCAAGAACGGCGGAAGGGTCATCGAAATCGCGCCGATGAGAGGATAATCGGCACAGGCTTGCAGGCATAAATAGGAATCCCGTCGGGCAGAGGAATGCAGTCTCGCACTTTGCCCGACGGGATTTCTTAGTTTTCGAAAGGTCAATCGCTGATTTCGCCGGCCCACTTGAAGGCGAATTTCGCGACAATGACGGCAATGATCTCATTGATGATCGCTGCGGCGACGATGGTTCCGGATACGATTACCGACAGAGAGGGATCAATTCCATTCAGGGTCGAAACCGCAATCCCGGTGAATACCAGGGAGACGCCGGAGTGCGGGAGCAGGGTGAAGCCCAGATAGCGGGTGACTGTGGGTTCCGCCTTGGTCAGTTTCCCGCCGCAGTATGCGCCGCCGATCTTGCCGCACGCCCGGGAGAGAATGTAGATTGCGGTAAAGAGTCCGGCGCCAGCAATCAGGCGGTAGTCAAGGGGCATGCCGAGGTTGACGATCACGATGACGAGCGAAAGGCTGAGCAGCGGATTGTAGAGCTCCAGCGTTTGCTCCAGCATCTCATGCGGCAGAAGATTGGCGATTGCAGCGCTGAAGGCCATGCCGATGAGCAGATAGTTCAGAACGAAGGAATGGAAGAGGTACTGATCGATCGCCAATCCGCACACAGCGGATGCGCACAGAAAGAGCAGCATCAGTGCAAAGCGCAGGCGAGTGTTCCGGGTGCGCTTCATGAAGAATGCGGCGCAGATGCCAGTCAGGATGCCGATCGCAAAGGGGAAGAGAATCATGCCCACAATGGTCAGAGGAGAGGTCTGCGCGCTCCCGCCCATGCTGCCGACGAAGGAGATGACCGTGAAGAAGACGATTACACCGATGACGTCGTCGATGGCGGCGAGGGGGATCAGCGTGCTGGTGACCGGCCCGCGGGTGCGGTATTCGTTGACAATGGACAGAGCCGGTGCGGGCGCAGTGGCCAGCGCGATTCCGCCGAAGATGAACGCGAGATACAGGGGAATGCCGGAAATCGCGAACACAATCATGAAAACGGCGGAGACGAACAGAAAGGTGCCGAGGGACTGAACGACGGTAATGCCGATGATCTGCTTTCCGGAGGCGGCCAGCTTTTTGAAGATGATTTCGCGGCCGATCATGACGCCGGCAAAGCATTCGAAGAATTTGATCAGGATCTTATACCACAGAGCATCCGTGATGTCCGTGGTGACGACGCCGGCCAGGCAGGGGCCGAACACAATTCCTGCGATCAGCCAGCCGAGAATAGCGGGCAATTTTACCCTGGAGATCAGTCTGCCGCAGGCAAAGGCGGTGCAGACGATTGCAAAGATGCGAAGAATTCCTGTAATCACAACAGTTCTACCAACCTTTCAATGACGGAATGGGGATCGAGATGTTCGCTGCACAGCTTTTCAAGGGCGCCGTCGACGATGATTCGGAGTACGCCGGGATCCCGCGGGTGCAGCAGACTGCAGATCTGCGCCCACAGCGCGTCGCCCTTTTGAGAGATGTGAAGGTGAATCACCTCGTTAAGCTTGTATTTGTTGAATATTTCAGCGCGCGTCATGACCTTTGAATCAAAGTACAGGAGCAGCAGCTCCGCGGGAATGTCGTCTCTGCCGCTGCGTCCGATGCTTTCAACCTGGATGGAGAGATCAGCATAATACGCGTCGTAAAGCGAGGTTGCCAGCGCCTCCTTGTTGGGAAAGTGCTTGTAGATGGTCTTCTTGGAGATCTTCAGCTTTTCTGCCAAAGTATCCACAGAGAACTTCAGCCCATCCTGACGCAGACTGTCGATCGATTCGCGAATAATTCTGTCCTCCATGGCGGAAACGAAATCTCCTTTAATCGTTTCCATGAAGTATAGTACGCCAGACGGCGATTGTCAATACTGGAAATGTAAATTTGCGCGGCGCTGTGATGCGGACAGTTTTCCTGGGAAATGTGTCAAAACCTGAGCGCTTCGCAGGATTGTTTACAGTTTATTCTCAATCCAAGCGATTTCTGAAAATGGGCATGTGTTATAATCAATATGATTAAAGGCGGTGGCGGATATGAGAAGACGCAAAGCGGCATGCGCGCTGCTGCTGTTGCTGTGCGCTGTCTGGCTGATGTCCGCCGCCTTTTGCGTTCTGTACAGCGACCATGACTGCCCGCAGGAGCGCTGTATCATCTGCCCGGCGCTGGAGCGGTGCCGGGCAGTATTGAGTGAAACGGCGTGGGCGCCGTCCGGGTTGCTGCTGTGGGGCATTCTGTTTTGTGGGCGAACGGTCTCAGCTTCGATTCGCCGTGGATTTCTGGCGCTGACGCCGGTTCGGCAGAAGGTCAAATTGCTGTGTTGACGGTCCTTTTCGAATGAATACCTTCAATGGACACACGGAAAGGATTATCTAAAATGATATGCATTGAAAATCTTCAGAAGCGATTCTCGGATGAATCGCGAATTTCCTATCGTAACCTCACATTTGAGACGGGCCGAACTTATGTGCTGCTGGGCGCGTCCGGCTGCGGAAAGTCGACGCTTCTGAACATGATTGCGGGCGTGCTCTCTCCCAGCGAAGGCCGTATCGCGATCGATGGGCGCGATATGACGGCCGCGTCGCAGCGGGAGCGGGACGCCTTTCGAATTGCGAAGATCGGCTACATTTTTCAGGATTTCAAGCTAATAGAGGAGATGACCGTAGCGGACAACATCGACGTGCTGAAGCTCGAAAGGGTAGACACCTCCCGCATGGATGAGCTGCTTGAGCAGCTGGGCATTCTGAAGCTGAAGCGCAGGCGGGTTTCCCACCTGTCCGGCGGCGAAAAGCAGCGCGTGGCCATCGCGCGTGCGCTGGTGAAGCAGCCTGAAATTATCCTTGCGGACGAACCCACCGGAAATCTGAACTATGCAATCGGCCGAAAGATCGTGGAGGCGCTGCTCCAGGCGGGCAGGGGAAGGACGCTGATCTGCGTGACCCACGATGAGCGCCTGTGCGAATTGTTTGACGAAGTGATTGATATGAATACTGTGGCCGCTTCCTCGGAAGGGGGGAACCGGAATGCTTAAGTTCGCCTTGAAGAACATGCTGGTTCACCGCGGACGCATGGCGCTGGTGACGCTGTCCATTGTGCTCTCCGCCTGCGTGGCGCTGCTGGCATACAATATCTCCCAGCAGGTCAGCCAGGGCATCATTTCCACCGCAGCCTATTACGACATCATCATGGGCCCCGCCGGCAGCTCGACGCAGCTTGCGATGAACACCATGTTTTTCACCGATGAGCCCCTCGGCACCATCTCCTATGACTATGTGGAGGAGCTGCAGGCGAGCGGACTGACGAATGCCGTCGTGCCATTTACAATGGGCGACAGCTATAACGGCGCGAAGATCGTGGGCACGACTGCGGATCTGCTGGAGGGCAAGGCCTTCCGGGAGGGCAGAATGTTTGACGAGCCCTTTGAAGCTGTCGTTGGAAGTTCTGTGGCGGAGCGCTGCGGGCTGAAGATCGGGGATTCCATGGTGACCTCCCATGGCCTCACCGGCGCGGGGCATGAGCATGCGGCATCTCCGATGATCGTCACAGGCATTCTTGCGAAGACCGATACGGCCTATGACAATGTGATTTTTACGCATTATGAGACCGTGTGGGCGGTGCACGGACTGGAGGAAGAGGAGGAGCACGAGACCTCTGTGCCGGAGGTGGTCGAGGAACCGGCAGGAGCAGATGCAGTGCTGAGCGCGCCCTCCCATACGAGCGTTGCCCAGCCCCAGAGCAAGGATGAGGCGGTGCAGACGGGCGAGGAGCACGCGGACGCGGAAAGCGGCCAGGTGTGCGCCATATTGATCAGGAGCAAGAGCTTCAACGACTATTACAAGCTGATGAGCTACTATGGCGGGAATGCATCGCTGCTGTGCATCAATCCGTCTACAGTGCTTCGCGAGGTACTCCAGCAGGTGGACCTCTCGACGCAGATCGTGTATATCCTGTGTGCGATCATATTGTTGATGAATATCGTGGTCATCTCGGTCATCACCCTGCTGAACATGTACGATGCACAGAAGGAGATCGCGCTGATGCGCCTGATCGGCATCGGCATGCGGCGCATCGCCCAGCTCTACTTGATTCAGAACGGCCTTGTGGGGCTGATCTCCTCGCTGCTGGCGCTGCTGCTCTCCCATCTGTGTCTGGGGTGGATGGGGGATTTCGTCGCGAGCCGCGGCATTGTGCTGAGCACGACCGCCATCTTTCCCATGGAATGGGCCATCCTGGCGCTGGTATTTGTGCTGAGCGTACTTCCTACGATGGTTCGAATCCTGTTTATGTCCCGACGGGACAGCATCGCCGGTTAAGGAGGCGCTTTATGAAGAGAATTCTTGCAGTTTTCCTGTGTTTGATATGGACGCTGAGCCTGAGCGGCTGCGGAGACAGCCGGGAATCCGCTTCTCAGGAAGCGACGAGCCTGAAGTTTACGGATGCCGTCGATCTGGAGACGCTGAAGTCGCTGGATGGAAAGCCGGTATCCATCATCGGCTATATGGCCACACTTTCACCGGTGAGCGGAAAGTTTATGTATCTGATGAACATGCCCTATCAGAGCTGCCCGTTCTGCGTGCCCAATACGACTCAACTCGCCAATACCATGGCGGTCTATGCGCCGGAGGGCTTCAGCTTTGACTATACCGATCAGGCCATACGCGTCGCGGGAACGCTGCGCATTGAGGACTATACCGACGAATACGGCTATGTCTACAACTACCGCATTGCGGACGCGAGCTACGAGGTGGTGGATCTCACTACGGTCTCCGAGGATTACGCCCTGTGGCAGCAGGTTGCGTCGGATGGCGTCGTCGCTGAGGTAAACGCGATGTTCGATTATCTGTACTTCATTTGCCAATGGACGGAGTATCAGAGCAGCTATGCGGATGAGAGCGGCAATGAGGTTGTCTACTTCCTGTATCCCGGTGACGTTGAAATGTACCTCGAGGACGACGGCCCGTACGGCTATGCCGACAAGTCCGCTGAAAGCTACTTCCCGAATCTGGTGACGCGCATTCGCGCCATCAGCAGCGATGGCCTGGAGGATCTGGTGGATGTTGTGGAAACGGCGCAGCAGGTGCAGAGCGAAGCGCTTGCGGATCTGTCCGGCGGCGCCTACGTCTACGATGAAGCTGCCGACAAGTACACGCTTGTGAACAGCGATGCGCTCTATCAGGCCTGGTATGAGGCCTATACGCAGTTTTCGAATTGGCTGGCGAAGTGGGAGATTTGATCGCGCTGCACACTTTTGCCGACTGACCAGCCGTTTTGCGGCAAGAGCATCCGTTTCCCGGTGGGAAGGATGCTCTTGTTTTGCTGAGGAGCCGAAAATGTTGGAAAACATTTCTTGTTAAAACCGGCAAAATGCGATATAATGAGCGGGAAAGAAGCGCGCGGAAGGCCGCAAATGGCAATGACCGAAGCGAATGGCCGCGCACATGGGGAAGGGAAGATTGCATGAAAACCAAAGCATTGATTGGCAAGGATGCCTTTCAAAAGACATCCGGTGTGAAGCTGTTCTTGATCTCCGTGCTGATTACCGGACTGTCCTACGGTCTTTACAAGGGGATTCTGGACAACTTTCTGGCGGAAATCGTCGGCATGAGTGAGATGGATCGCGGCGTGACGGAATTTTTTCGGGAACTGCCGGGAATCCTGTTGGTGTTTATCCTGGCGGCGTTTTATATGCTTTCTGCGGAAACGCTGTACAAGGCGGGCGCTGTGATCATGCTTGCGGGCATGGGAATGCATGCCCTGCTGCCTGCAACGAAGGTGCTGACGACGCTGGCCATCTGCATGTATTCTCTGGGTGAGCACATCCAGCTGGGCATGAAGAGCACGCTGACGCTGAAGTATGCGAAGCCCGGATGCGGCGGAGCTGCTCTGGGAGTGCAGAGTGCGAGTGCGCAGATCGGCACCTTGATCGGCTATTTGGTGGTTGTCGCCGCGTTTTCAGTGGTGACGCAGAACCAGCCCTACATGCTGTTCTTCGCGATGGCGGCGGTGCTCGCGGGCGTCAGCGCGGTGTGCACCCTGGGCATTACCGGAAAGAGCGAGACGGACAAGACGAAGCGGCGCTTCTATTTCCACAAAAAATATACCAAATATTACATGCTGGAGATGTTTTACGGCGCGCGTAAGCAGGTTTTCCTGACCTTCGGTCCCTATGTCCTGATTCTGTTCTATGGCGCAAATGCCGCGACCGTCAGCCTGCTGTTTGCCCTGTCGGCCATCGCCTGTTTCTTTGCGTCCCCCGTGGTGGGGCGGATCATCGACAGAATGGGCTACAAGACGGTCATGGTCGCGGATACGCTGATTCTGGTCATCGTGTGCTTCTTCTATGGATTTGCACACCATCTGTTCCCCAAGAATGTGGCGTTTGTCGTGTGCTGCGTCAATTACGTGCTGGATGCGATCATCTCGCTGGCCTCTATGGCGTCCAACGTCTACGTGCAGGATCTTTCGGACAATGACGACGAGGTCAAAGCGACGATCTCCACGGGCGTTTCCATCAACCATGTGATCACCATTTTCATTGCGCTGTTCGGCGGCTGGATCTGGCAGTCGCTGGGCATGGAGCTGCTGTTTATCGCCTCCGCGATTCTGGGCCTCTGCAACAGTGCCTATGCAGCGACGATTCGAACCGGAAAACAACAGGCGTGATCACGGCGCTGCCATTGGTCTGGCGATGACGTCCGGAAACTGCCGTCTTGTCCTCCGATTTCGGGTAGAGAATGCAGGATAATTGCGTGTGGGATGTCGCGAAAGACCGGGCGCAGAGAGAAATTATGGAACGCATAAAAATCCTCCCTTTACAAACACTACTTCCGAAAAAAGTGTGGTAAATGGAGGTTTTTATAGATGAGAGCAACAGGAATTGTGCGCAGAATCGACTCTTCTGTTATAATAGGGGCAAAGGTCAGAGGCCTTGAAAGCGTTGGGGTTTCGCTGATTTTGTCCGATTTCTCGATCCCCAAGTCCCCATGATGAGCTGACGTCACAACGGCAGAGCCGGAAGCCGCGAAAGGAGGAGCGGCAATTCACTTTGCAGTGCAAAGGGCGTTCATTGGCTTTTGAGAAGCGATGAGCGCCTTTTGCGGGATGAAAAATCTGTGAGGTTCTGATCTGGCAAAAAGCCCGCCGGTCCATCGGATCGGCGGGCTTTGACTGCCGCATCGGAGGGTGGGATGCGGAATAACGGAGAACGTCAGGCCTTGCGGACGAGGACGTGCTTGCCGGGAGCGAGGCGGACGGAGCCGTCCGGAAAGTCGACAGGTGCGCCATCCAGCGTCCATTCGCCGTCGCACTCGGGCACAAAGTCGGCCTCGCAGTCAAAGGGGACGGTCACTTCATAGATCGTGCCGGCCTCCGTGCGCCGCCATCCGCTTTCATACAGGCCGGACGCGGAGTCATAGCTGGCCTTCGCCCAGACGAAGCGCGGATCGGTGAAGGGCTGGATGCGCGCGCGCTTGAAGCCGGGCTGCTCGGCCACCGGGTTCAGACCGCACATGCAGCGGTACATCCATTCTACGATTGCGCCATAGGCGTAGTGATTCATGCTGTTCATGCCGGTGTCGCTGACCAGGCCATTGGGCAGCACCGAGTTCCAGCGCTCCCAGACGGTGGTGGCGCCCATGTTCACCTCATACAGCCAGCTCGGGAAGTCCTCGTTCAGCAGCAGCGTGTAGGCCACATCGGACATGCCGTTTCTGGAAAGCGTCGGGCACAGATGATAGGTGCCCACAAAGCCGGTGTCCAGATGCTCCTGACGATCGGCGATGCGCTTGCGCAGGTCGGTGCAGATGCGGCTGCGGTGCTCCTCGGGCATGAGACCGAGGCTCAGCGCCAGCGCCATGGCGGTCTGGGTCGGCTCGGCGATGCGGCCGGT
>JBJEUD010000133.1:0-2234 GCA_051883655.1 Candidatus Faecivicinus sp.
AGGACTGCAGAATCGGGGAATTCGACTTGCTGGTTACCTTTTCTCTACCCTTGCGGATCAACTGATTGATCGTCGGCATTGAAGAAAAGCACCTCCTGAACTATTATGGCTAGAATTGAGCTTCTATATACTCTTCCGCAACCCTCGGAAGGTAATAGCATGTTTGCCGCGATTGTTCGCGGCTTCGGCCTCGGTGTCTGTGCCTCCGGCCGGAGAAACGGGCCTATTTGCGAATGCCCGCCGAGGCCGTTCTGACCTCGACGCCGCAGGCTTCGCCCAGCTTCTTCATCGACTCCACCTCGACGATGCGGACGTTCGCGCGGTTGCACGCGTCCTTCACCTGGCGCAGGATGAACAGGTCGGCGTCGCTTGCCAAGTACACCTCGGAGATCTCCCCCGCGAGTACCGCGCGCACAAGTCTGCGCGTTCCAACAACCTTGTCGCTGTTTTTGAGCTTTTCAAGCATACGCGCACACTCCTTTATCAGACATACCCAACTCGTTTAGAATAGCATTAACCGCCCGAATTGTCAAGCAAAATTCGCGCATATAACCCGAATCTGCCGAAGATTTAACACCTGAAACCGTTCTACAAACCGCTCTTTTCCGGCGCGAACCAGTCGCGGAAGTAGCGCAGCGTAGGAACAAACTGTCCGCGGTCATCCAGCGCGCAGAGCTCGTCAAACGTCGCCCACTTCGCATCCACCACCTCGCCGGGCTGCAGCTTCAGCATTCCGGCATCGCCGTTCCAGCAGGTTTCATAAACGTCGTAATGGGTGTGCTTCTCATCGCAGATGGAACCGATCAGCCGCAGCGCCTCCGGTTTCGCGCGGATGCCCAGCTCCTCCTCCAGCTCCCGGGCCGCACCGGTCAGGCTGTCCTCGCCGGCCACTGCGGAGCCGCCGGTGGTCTCCCAGTACAGCCCGAAGGGCTTGCAGGGATCCCGGCGCGAAATCAGAAAGCGCCCGCCATCATCCCGGATCCAGATCACGACCACGAGATGATAGTCCCCCTCTGCCATCGCTTCGCCGCGCAGATGCAGTCTCCCCTGCGGTCTGCGCTGACGATCATAAACGTCCCAGAGCTCTGCCATCTCAATTCCTCCGAATATTATGTATGGATTTCTTCCATTTCAAACAGCCTGACACTGCGGTAGCGCACATCGCTTCGATCGCTGAAGCCCATGCGGTCCCAGAACCGCCCGGCCGCCTCGTTGCTGACGAACACCATCAGTCCCGCCTTCGAGATTCCCTCCCGGCGAAGCGCGTCCAGCGCCGACTGCACCAGTGCGCGCCCCAGTCCTCGGCCCTGCTGTTCCGGCGAAACCGCCAGATGATACAGATAGCCGCGGCGGCCATCATTTCCGCAAAGCACCGATCCCATCAGCCCTTCCGCCGTTCTGACCACAAAGCTCGTGCCGGGATTGCGCCTCAGAAAGCGTTCCACACCCTCCCGGGAATCATCCAGATTGTTCAATCCCATGCCGGGCATGCTGCGCCAGAGCCGGATGACCTCGTCGTAATCCGCCGGGCGCATCTCGCAGACCGCTGCGGGTGTTTTCTGCACGTATTCAAAAAGTGCGCGGTAATTCTCCGCAAACACGCCCTGGTTCTCCAGCTCCGCGAGCTCATCGTAATCCGCCCAGCGCGCATCCACCACCTCGTTCTCCTGGAATTTCAGCTCCTCAACGGAGCCGTTCCAGCGGGCGAGATACGCGTCCAGAAATTCCGGGATGTCGCTGCGAAGCGTGGTGCGGATCAGCGCCAGCGCCTCCGGCTTCAGTGTGAGGCCCAGCTCCTCGCGCACCTCGCGAACGCCGGCGGTGCGGGTGTCCTCGCCTGCGTCCACTGCGCCGCCGGTGGGCTCCCAGTACAGCGGCTTTTTCTTGCAGGGATGGCGCTGGGACAGCAGAAACTGCCCCGAATCGTTGCGAATCCACACCTGCACGCCCAGGCGATAGCGCCCTTCGGGAATCGGCGCGCCGCGCTCCGCCGTTTCGCCCGTCGGCCTTCTTTGAACATCATACAAATCCTGAAGCTCAGCCATGGGATTCTTCCTCCTGAAAGTCTCCTGCAAATGGAAAATGAAGCCGTCTCCGAAGGAAACGGCTTCGATGAAACTGTGATCAATAGGCCTCGTGAATCTCGATGTCGCTGTAGCGCTTCATGCCGGTACCGGCCGGAATCTGCTTGCCGATGATGACGTTCTCCTTCAGGCCCAGCAGCGGGTCGACCT
>JBJEUD010000134.1:0-12518 GCA_051883655.1 Candidatus Faecivicinus sp.
TTCCTGCTGGCCTTGCGGTAAAGGCTCCATGCCTTTTTCATCAACTTGCTGAGATTGTACTTCATTTCCTGCACCTCCAATTTCTGTTAATCGGTTGAGGGGAGCACCTGTGCTGATTGCTAGGTTCTTGGCTCTCGGCTCTTGTTACTAGGGAGCAGCCTTAGGTTTCTACCGGGCGCTTCCCTCAACCTTGTGACTATATTATAGCATATGGGTACCAATATATCTATTGGCGAATCAAACAAATATTGGCACCCATACATTATGCAACGTGTATATGGACACCAATAGACAATTCTGCTATAATAGGGATACTAGAGGAGGTGGAACAATTGGCATACACTAAAGCAGGAATGAAAGCCGTTGACAAGTATGTAAAAGAGAATTACGACCGGCTCAACATCAAAGTGCCCAAAGGTCAGAAAGCGACTATTGAAGCCGCCGCCACGGCTGCCGGGGAATCTGTCAACCAGTACACGCAGAAGGCCATACTGGCTCGCATGGGGCTAGAGGAATGGCCGGATAATCAGGATGAATTGCCCGCCGAATAGTCCCCACGCCGCCAGAAGCCCGTAAACGCCCCTAGAACGCGTGTGATGTGTAATGCATGATTTCCTCGAACAAACAATAAAAACGCACCACAGAGGCGCACAGAGCCTAGAAATGCATTCCAACGAACAATCCCGGATGTAAAAAGCGCCCGAGGCGTTGACTTCCTCGGGCGCAGGTGATATAATAACGGCAGGAAGGGATGACGCTTCTGCAAGGCGTTCCCCTCTGTTATGGGAAAGAGCCGCTACACAGTTCGCGCTGATGGCGGCTCTTGCTTTATTACTTGATCTTCGTGCTTAATGCAGCGAGAACGAGAGTAATCATCATGATAACCAGAGACAAAATCTCAAAGTCTGACATGATCTCACCCCCTTTGTCATTTGTGAAAGAGGGTGAAAGCCAAGCGCCATCGTGTTTCCTTCCTGCCGGAGGCCGCAGCCTCAAGCACATGATAGCACCTCTGGACACAGGTGTCAAGGGATGACCAGTATTGATAGCTGGATCCGCAGGCCATAATCAAAATCGCGTTCATGACGTCCGATTGGGTTTTGTTTTGACCCTTTATTTTACCCTTTAGAGGTTATCACGCAATAACACACAATGTACATACAAACCCAAAAACCCTTGAAAACACGTGCTTTTTGGGACATGCCAATACACAAAAATACGCCGATCAGATAATTCAAGTCCCGTCGACCGCACCAAACCAATATAATCCGAACCGGATCTTCCTTGTGGGAGAAGGGTTCGGATTATTCTTTTATTGGACGATCCCGGACAGGCGCATCTGCTGAAAAGGGCATGAATGAAAAAAGATCGCTGATTGCGGAACCCGGGCGCCGGAAGCGCCTGAATTGCGGTTTCCCAATCAGCGGTCATTTTCATCCGGAAAAGAATCCTTTGGGGACAGGCCGGCCCGTTGGGGCAGAACGCCGAGGGGCGCGGCGGAAGATCACCGCGCGGCGTCGTAGAGCTGCCTGTAGAAGCCGTTTTGGGCGAGCAGCGCTTCGTGACTGCCCTGCTCGACGATGTGTCCATCCCGCATGACCAGGATCACGTCGGCATTGCGGATGGTGGACAGCCGGTGGGCGACGATGAAGCTGGTGCGGCCCTGCATCATCTGCGCGAAGGCGGACTGGATGCGCAGCTCGGTGCGGGTGTCGATGGAGGAGGTGGCCTCGTCCAGGATCAGCATCGGCGGCAGGCAGAGCATCACGCGGGTGATGCACAGCAGCTGCTTCTGGCCCTGGGAGAGCATGCCGCCGTCCTCGCCGATGACGGTGTCGTAGCCGTCGGGCAGGCGGCGGATGAAGGAGTGGGCGTGGGACGCCTTCGCGGCGGCCACGACCTCCTCGTCGGTGGCGTCGGGCTTGCCCATGACGATGTTTTCGCGGATGGTGCCGGCCTTCAGCCAGGTCTCCTGCAGCACCATGCCGTAGGAGGCGCGCAGGCTGCGGCGGGTGACGCGGCGCACGTCCTCGCCCTCCACGCGGATCGCGCCGGAGTCCACGTCGTAGAAGCGCATCAGCAGGTTGATGAGGGTGGTCTTGCCGCAGCCCGTGGGGCCGACGATGGCCACGCGCTGGCCCGGCCGGACGGAGAGGTTGAAGTGCTCGATCAGCGGCCTGTCCTTGGAATAGGAGAAGGCCACGTCCTCGCACTCCACCGCGCCCTGCACGCCGCTGAGCACCGCGGCGTCCGCGGGATCGGGCGACTGGGCGGGCTCGTGGATCAGCTCCAGCAGCCGCGCCGCGCAGGCGATGGCGTTCTGAAGCTCGGTGACCACGCCGGAGATCTCGTTGAAGGGCTTGGTGTACTGGTTGGCGTAGCTCAGGAAGCTGGTGAGCAGGCCGACGGTCATGCCGCCGCCGATCGCCGCCAGGCCGCCGGTGAGCGCCACGCCCGCGTAGACCACGGAGTTGACGAAGCGGGTGCAGGGGTTCGTCAGCGACGAGAAGAAGATCGCGCGCAGCGAGCACTTCTCCAGCCGGGCGTTGATGCCGTCGAACTCCTTCAGCGACCGCTCCTCGCGGCCGTAGGCCTTGACCACCCGGGCGTTGCCGATCATCTCGTCGATGTAGGCGGTCATCTCGCCGCGGGTTTCGGACTGCTTGACGAACATGTCGTGGGTGCGCTGGGCGATGAACTTCGCCACGAACAGCGACAGCGGCGTGACCACCACGACCACCACGGCGATGGCCGCCTGCCGGGCGAACATCACGCCCAGCGTGCCCAGAATGGTCAGCACGCCGGTGAACAGCTGGGTGAAGCCCATCAGCAGGCCGTCGGCGAAGGCGTCGGCGTCGGCGATCACGCGGCTGACGATCTCGCCGTGGGGATGGGAGTCGATGTAGGCCAGCGGCAGCTCGCTGATCTTCTTCAGCGCGGCCTCGCGCAGGTCGCGCACCACGTTGAAGGTCACGCGGTTGTTGACGACGTTCATCACCCACTGAATCAGCGCGGTCAGCGCCACGCAGGCGGCGATCTTCACCAGAACCGGCACGATCCGCCCGAAGTTCACGCCCTCCAGGGTGATCTGATCGATGGCCAGTCCGGCCAGATAGGGCGCGTACAGCGTCAGCGCCACGGTCACGCCCGCCATCACAAAGGACAGAAACGCCAGCCACTTGTAGCGGCCGATGTACTTCAATACGCTCTTCAAGGTACCCGATGTATTCTTCATGCGCTCGCCTCCCCGCCGTACTGGGATTCATAGATCTCCCGATAGACCGGGCAGGACTCGATCAGCCCGTCGTGGGTGCCCAGCCCGACCACGCGGCCGTCGTCCAGCACCAGAATCTGGTCCGCATTGCGAATGGACGCGGTGCGCTGGGACACGATAAACACCGTGGGGTGATAGTCCAGCCCGCGGATGGCCCTGCGGAGGTTCAGGTCGGTGGCCTGGTCCAGCGCGGAGGCGCTGTCGTCCAGCACCAGGATCTCCGGGCGGCGGACCAGCGCGCGGGCGATGGTCAGGCGCTGGCGCTGGCCGCCGGAGAGGTTGCGGCCGTTCTGCTCGATCTCGGCGTCCAGCCCGCCCTTGGCGGCCACCACGTCCCCGGCCTGGGCGATGCGGATGGCGTCCTCCAGCTCGGCGTCGGTGGCGTCGGGCTTGCCCCAGCGCAGGTTGTCGCGGATGGTGCCCTTGAACAGCACCGCCTTCTGCAGCACGAAGCCGATGCGGCCGCGCAGCTCGTCCTCGGGCCAGTCGCGCACGTCCGCGCCGCCGACGCTGACCGTTCCGGAGGTGGCGTCGTAGAACCGGGGAATCAGGCCCACCACGCTGGTCTTGCCGGAGCCGGTGCCGCCGATGACGCCGATGGTCTGGCCCTTCAGGGCGGTGAAGCTCACGTCGGTCAGGGACTCGCCGCCGGCGTTTTTGTAGTGGAGGGAGACGTGGTCGAACCGCACGGCCTCGTCGCACGCGATGGCGGGCGCGGGCGCGTCGGGGCTGACCATGTCCGGCTGGATGGCCAGCACGTCGGCGATGCGGTTCCAGCCGGCGGCGGCCTTGTTCATGGTGACGATCAGGTTGGCCAGCTTGATCAGCTCCACGAGGATCTGGGACATGTAGTTGTACAGCGCCACCACCTCGCCGGGGGTCAGCGCGCCCATGCTGACCCGCACCGCGCCGGTGTAGATCAGCCAGGCGATGGCGAAATTGATCAGCAGATAGGTGAGCGGATTCATCAGGCCGGAGACCCAGCCGGCGCGCTTCTGGCGGGCGGTGAGCTCGCGGTTCTTCTGCACAAACTCGGCGAACTGGTCGTCCTCCTTGCAGAAGGCGCGGATGACGCGGGCGCCGGTCAGGTTTTCGCGGGTCGCGCCCAACACGCCCTCCAGCGCCCTCTGCACGCCCTTCATCATGGGGATGTTCACCGCCATGATGCCGAACACCACCGCGGACAGCGCGGCGATGACCGCCGCGAAGATCAGCGCGCAGCGCAAATCGATGGTGAACGCCATGATCATCGCGCCGAACACCACGAACGGCGAGCGCAGGAACAGCCGCAGCGTCATGTTCACGCCGGTCTGGGTCAGGTTGACGTCGCTGGTCATGCGGGTGATCATGGTGGACGTGCCCAGCGCGTCCATGTTGGAGAAGGACAGCTTCTGCAGGTGTTCAAACAGCGCGTGGCGCACGCCGGTGGCGAAGCCCGTGGCGGCCCTGGCGGAGAAATACTGGGCCGTGACGGAGCTGGCCAGGCCGATCAGGCCCAGCGCCACCATCACCAGCACCATGCGCACCACCGCGCCGCGGTCGCCGCCGCCGATGCCCTGGTCGATGATCACCTTCATCACCAGCGGCACCATCAGCTCGAAGGACGCCTCCAGCATCTTGAACAGCGGCGCGAGCACGCACTCCTTTCGGTATTTTTTCAGGTATTTGAGCATTCCGTTCATCGTCCAACCTCCCTGAATCATCTGTTGGTTCCAGTATAGCAGAATGTGAAAAAGAATCAAGCCCGGCCGGGTAAAACCCGCGCGGCGGCGCAATTTTGTTCAGAATGCGGAGTATTGCCTTGATTCTTTTCTGCGGCTGTGTTATGATATTCCGGTATTATCGTTATCGAGGTGCATTTTCATGCAGAATCGCGAAAGGTTCGGCTCCCGACTCGGCTTCATTCTGATCTCCGCCGGCTGCGCCATCGGACTGGGCAACGTATGGAAATTCCCCTACATCACCGCGGCCAACGGCGGCGCGGCGTTCATACTGGTGTACCTGCTGTTTCTGCTCATCCTGGGCATTCCCGTGCTCACCATGGAGTTCGCGGTGGGCCGCGCCAGCCGGAAGAGCATTCTGCGCGCCTACGGCGCGCTGGAGCCCGGCGGCACGAGGTGGCACCTGGCCGGGTATCTGGGCGTCGCGGGCAACTACATCCTGATGATGTTCTACACCGTGGTCTCCGGCTGGATGCTGTTCTACCTGTTCAAGATGCTCCGCGGCGACTTCGCCGGGCTCGACGCCGCCGCGGTGGCCGGCCAGTTCGCCGCCATGACCGGCAACGCGCCCGGCCAGACCGTCTGCATGCTCGCGATGACCGCGCTGGGCTTCGGCATCTGCGCCATCGGCCTGGAAAAGGGCGTGGAGCGCGTCACCAAGGTCATGATGCTGCTGCTCATCGGGCTGATGCTCTGCCTGTCGGTGCGCTCCGTCACGCTGCCCGGCGCGGAGGCCGGCATCGAATACTACCTCAAGCCCGACTTCTCCAAGATCTTCGGCCACGGGCTGGACCACTTCAACCGCGTGGTCTTCGCCGCCATGGCCCAGGCGTTCTTCACGCTGTCCATCGGCATGGGCAGCATGGCCATCTTCGGCACCTACATCGGCCGCGACCGCAGCCTGACCGGCGAGGCCGTGACCGTGACGCTGCTGGACACCTTCGTGGCCATCATGGCCGGCATGATCATCATCCCCGCCTGCTTCGCCTACGGCATCGACCTGCAGGCCGGCCCGAAGCTGATCTTCATCACCCTGCCCAACGTGTTCAACGCCATGCCCAACGGCCGGCTGTGGGGCTCGCTGTTCTTCCTGTTCATGCTGTTCGCGGCGCTGTCCACGCTGACGGGCGTGTTCGAAAACATCCTCTCCTTCGCCATGGACGCCCGCGGCTGGAGCCGGAAGAAGGCCGCGCTGGTGAACGCGCTGGTCATCGCCGCGCTGTCCATGCCCGCGCTGCTGGGCTACAACCTGCTCTCCGGCGTGCAGCCCCTGGGCGCCGGCTCCACCATCCTGGACTTCGAGGACTTCATCGTCAGCAACAACATCCTGCCCATCGGCTCGCTGATCTACGTGCTGTTCTGCACCCTCCGCAGCGGCTGGGGCTTCGACCGCTTTCTGGAGGAGGCCAACACCGGCAGGGGCCTCCGCTTCCCCGCCCGGCTGCGCGGCTACTGCCGCTTCGCGCTGCCGCTGATCATCGCCTATGTGCTGGTGATGGGCTACATCTCCTATTTCCGGTAATCCCCCTTCGCAGCGCCCCGCGTTTTTTCACGCGGGGCGCTTTTTTTCGTTAAATATTGCTGCGCGCCTTGACGCGCATATTTATACCATGTATAATGTATAATCATTCAAATTTGGAGTGATTGCATTGACCAGAATCTTCATCGACGGACGCGAGGGCACCACGGGGCTGCGCATCCAGCAGCGCCTGGAGGGCCGGAAAAATCTCGAAATCCTGACGCTGCCCGAGTCGCTGCGCAAGGATCCCGACGCGCGGCGGGAAAAAATCAACGCCGCGGACGTGGCCTTCTTCTGCCTGCCCGACGCGGCGGCGAGGGAATCGGCCGCGCTGGCGGGCGAGGGCGTGACCGTGATCGACGCCTCCACCGCCCACCGCGTGGCCCCCGGCTGGGCCTACGGCTTCCCGGAGCTGTCCGCCGCGCACCGCCGCGCCATCGAAACCGGCAGGCGCATCGCCGCGCCCGGCTGCCACGCCAGCGGCTTCATCGCGCTGACGTATCCGCTGGCGGCGGCGGGCATTCTGCCGAAGGACTATCCGCTGACCTGCCATTCGCTGACCGGGTACTCCGGGGGCGGGCGAAAAATGATCGCCGACTACGAATCCCCCGACCGCGACCCCGAGCTGGACAGCCCGCGGCAGTACGGCCTGGGCCAGGTCCACAAGCACCTGCCGGAGATGCAGCTCGTCCCCGGGCTGGCGCGGCCGCCGCTGTTCTCGCCCATCGTGGCGGACTTCTACGCCGGCATGGAGGTGACCGTGCCGCTGCACACCGCGCTGCTCAACGGCGCGCCCGCCCTCAGCCGCCTCCACGAGGCCCTGGCCGACCACTACGCCGGGCAGAGGCTGGTGAAGGTGCTGCCCCTGGGCGACGCACCCGCGTTCTGCGGCGCGAACCGCCTGGCCGGGCGCGACTCCATGGAAATTCTGGTCGCCGGAAACGACGAGCGCGCGCTGCTGATCGCCCGGTTCGACAACCTGGGCAAGGGCGCGTCCGGCGCGGCCATCCAGTGCATGAACATCGCCCTCGGCCTGGACGAGGCCGAAGGCCTGACGCTTTGAGAGACGGAGGTCATTATATTATGAAAAAAATCGATGGCGGCGTCTGCGCCGCAAAGGGATACAGGGCCGCGGGCGTGCACTGCGGCATCCGGAAAAACCAGACCAAGAACGACCTGGCGCTGATCGTGTCCGACGTGCCCGCCGCCGCCGCGGGCGTGTACACCACAAACCGGGTGAAGGGCGCGCCCATCGCCGTGACGAAAGAGAACATCGCCGACGGCGCGGCCCAGGCCATCGTCTGCAACAGCGGCAACGCCAACACCTGCAATGCCAACGGCGTCGAGATCGCCCGGGGCATGTGCGCGCTGGTGGAGAAGTACGCCGGCGTGAAGGCGGAGGACGTGATCGTGGCCTCCACGGGCGTGATCGGCCAGCCGCTGTCGCTGGAGCCCATCGAGTCCGGCATGCCCCGGCTGGCCGCCGCGCTCTCCGCCGGGGGCGGGCTGTCCGCCGCCCAGGCCATCATGACCACCGACACCTTCGCCAAGGAGGCCGCCGTGGAGTTCGAGCTGGGCGGAAAGGCCTGCCGCATCGGCGGCATCGCCAAGGGCTCCGGCATGATCCACCCCAACATGGCCACCATGCTGGTGTTCGTCACCACCGACGCGGCCATCTCCCCGGAGCTGCTGCGCAGGGCCATTCAGGCCGACGTGCAGACCAGCTTCAACATGGTCTCCGTGGACGGCGACACCTCCACCAACGACATGCTGTGCATCCTGGCCAACGGCCTGGCGGGCAACCCGGCGATCGACGCGGAGGGCGCCGACTACGCCGCCTTCTGCCGGGCGCTCGCCGCCGTCACCCGGTCGCTGTGCCGGATGATCGCGAAGGACGGCGAGGGCGCGACCAAGCTGCTGACCTGCCATGTGACCGGCGCGGCCGACGATTCCACGGCCCGGACCGTGGCCAAGAGCGTGATCTGCTCCAGCCTGCTCAAGGCGGCGATGTTCGGCGCGGACGCGAACTGGGGCCGCGTGCTGTGCGCCATCGGCTACTCCGGCGCGGACGTGGACGTGAACCGCATCGGCGTGCGCTTCGCCTCCGCCGCCGGCGAGATCGCGGTCTGCGAAAACGGCGCGGGCGTGCCCTTCTCCGAGGAGCTGGCCAAGGCCATCCTCACCGAGGACGAGATCGTCATCGGCGTCTCCCTGGGCGCGGGCGCCTGCGAGGCCACCGCCTGGGGCTGCGACCTGACCTATGACTACGTGAAGATCAACGGCGATTACAGAACCTGATTTGCGGAGGGAACCGACATGCTTTCCAGTCTTGAACGGGCAAACATCCTCGTGGAGGCGCTGCCCTATATTCAACAGTACACCGGCAGGATCGTGGTGGTGAAGTACGGCGGCAACGCCATGACCGACGAGCACCTCAAGCAGGCCGTCATGCGCGATATCGTGCTGCTGTCGCTGGTGGGCGTGAAGCCGGTGCTGGTCCACGGCGGCGGGCCGGAGATCAGCCGGATGCTCAGGCGCGTGGGCAAGGCCAGCGAGTTCGTGGACGGCCTGCGCGTGACCGACGCCGAGACCGCCGAGATCGTGCAGATGGTGCTGGCCGGCAGGATCAACAAGAGCCTGGTGGCGCTGATTGAGAACATCGGCGGCCGGGCGATGGGCCTGGCCGGCATGGACGGCGGCATGATGCGGGCGCGGATGCTGGACGAGCGGCTGGGCTTCGTGGGCGACGTGGCCGCCATCGACACCCGCCCCATCCTGGACCTGCTCGACCGCGGCTACATCCCCGTGATCTCCACCGTGGGCTTCGACGCCGACCAGAACATCTACAACATCAACGCCGACACCGCCGCCTCCCGCATCGCCGCGGCGCTGCAGGCCGAGACCATGATCTGCATGACCGACGTGCCCGGCCTGCTCCAGAACCGGGACGACCCGAACACCCTCATCTCCCGGGTGGCGCTGGCGGACGTGGACCGCCTCGTGGCCAACGGCTGCATCTCCGGCGGCATGATCCCCAAGGTGGAGTGCTGCACCAGCGCCATCCGCCAGGGCGTGAAGAAGGCCATGATCCTCGACGGCCGCGTCCCCCACGCCATTCTGATGGAAATGCTCACCGACGCCGGCGTCGGCACCATGTTTGTCAAGGAGGCGTAACTCATGAACATCTTCGAAATGGACGCAGCCTATGTGGCGAATACCTACAAGCGCTTCCCGCTGGAGATCGTCGGCGGGCAGGGCGCGCTGCTGACCGGCGCGGACGGCCGGGAGTACATCGACCTGGGCAGCGGCATCGCCGTGAACACCTTCGGCATGAACGACGAGGCCTGGAAGCAGGCGATCATCGCCCAGCTGAACGCCGTGGGCCACACCTCCAACCTCTACTACACCGCGCCCCAGGCGCAGCTGGCCCGCATGCTCTGCGAGCGCACCGGCATGAAGCGCGTCTTCTTCGGCAACTCCGGCGCGGAGGCCAACGAGTGCGCCATCAAGGTCGCCCGCAAGTACGCCTCGGACAAGTACGGCCCGGGCGCGCGCCCGACCATTGTCACCCTGGAAAACAGCTTCCACGGAAGAACCGTCACCACCCTGGCCGCCACCGGCCAGGAGGTGTTCCACCGGGACTTCGGCCCCTTCACCCCGGGCTTCGTCCACGTGCCCGCCAACGACCCTTCCGCCATGGAGCGGGCGCTGGACGCAAACGCCTGCTGCGGCGTGATGATGGAGCTGGTGCAGGGCGAGGGCGGCGTGCTCCCGCTGGACGCCGGATACGTGCAGGCGGTGGCGAAGCTCTGCGCCGAGCGGGACGCGCTGCTGATCGTCGACGAGGTGCAGACCGGCAACGGCCGCACCGGCACGCTGTACGCCTGGCAGCAGTTCGGCATCGACCCGGACGTGTTCTCCACGGCCAAGGGCCTGGGCGGCGGACTGCCCATCGGCGCGTGCCTGATCGGCGAAAAGGCGAAGGACACGCTGGGCGCATCCAGCCACGGCTCCACCTTCGGCGGCAACCCGCTCTGCGCGGCGGGCGCGATCCACGTGCTGGGCCGCCTCGACGATGCGCTGCTGGCCGGCGTGCGCGAAAAGCACGACCGCATCGTCTCCGCGCTGCAGGGCGCGCCCGGCGTGGAGTCCATCGCCGGCCTGGGCCTGATGCTGGGCGTGAAGCCCTCGCGGCCCGCAGGCGAGGTGGTCCGCCGCTGCATGGAAAACGGCGTGCTGGCGCTGACGGCGAAGGACCGGGTCCGGCTGCTGCCGCCGCTGAACATCCCCGACGCGCTGCTCGACCGCGCCGTCGCCGTGCTGAAGCAGGCCATCGCGCCGTAATTTCCACTGCCCCCGGGACGGCCAACCGCGCCCCGCGGGCAGTTCCTTTTTGTTGACAATTCCAACCCGCGACAGTATACTTGTATTGTATAAATCCGCGGCGGGGCTGCGCCCCGGCCCGCGAAAGCATATCCCGTAAACGACGTCATGGGGAGGAACTGCACATGTCGAATTTCTTCGATCTCCACCGCGGCCGGCTCGAGGCGTTCGCCCGCGTCTCCGGCGCCATCGGCGCCCGGGCGGACTACGTTCAGGGCGGCGGCGGCAACACCTCCGTGAAGCTGGAGGGCGGGCTGATGGCCATCAAGGCCTCGGGCTACTGCCTGAAGGACATCGCGCCCGACCGCGCCTACGCGGTGCTGGACTGCGCATCCCTGCGCAAATTCTACCTCGGCTCCGAGCCCTCGGACTTCGAGGATGTGGAAAAGGCGGGCTCCGACCGGGCGAAGGCGTCCATCCGGACGATCGACGGCCTGGCGCAGCTGCGCCCCAGCGTGGAGGCCGGCTTCCACTCCCTGCTGGACACCTACGTGGCCCACAGCCACAGCGTCTACGCGAACCTGGCCACCTGCGCCCAGGACGGCCGCGAGGCCGCGGCGAAGGCCCTCGCCGGCGCGGACTACACCTGGGGCTTCGTGCCCTACACCGACCCCGGCGCGCGCCTGACCTTCTCCATCCGCGACGAGCTGGCCCGGGTGACGGCGCAGACCGGCCGCCGCCCCGCGGTGATCTTCATGCAGAACCACGGCCTGATCGCCCACAGCGACGATCCCGACGAGTGCCTGCGCATCCACGCCGACGTGAACCGCCGCATCGCGGAGGCCTTCGGCGCGCGCGACGGCGACTTCCCCGCCGTGTCCGTCCATGAGGCCGGCGACGGCCTGGTGGAGGCGGACTCCCCGCTGCTGTCCGACGCGCTTCTGAGCGGCGCGTACTCCGAGAAGTTCCTGCTGGAATCCCCGCTGTATCCCGATCAGCTGGTGTTCCTGACCGGCTCCTTCGCCTTCGGCACAAAGCCCGCCGACGGCATGTGCGCCGCCGATCCCGCCACGGGCCGCGTGCGCTTCGCCATGCCCGCCGCCAAGGCCCAGGTCATCGCCGAAACCCTGACCTGCGTGGTCTACATCTGCGAAACCCTGAAGCGCTCCGGCCACGCCCTGTCCACCATGGACGAGGCCGCCCGCGCCTTCATCGCCAGCTGGGAAAGCGAAAAGTACCGCAAGAGCCTGGCGGGAAAGTGAGCCGCAAGGTCCTTCCATCCGTCCAACCGGCTGCCGCCGCCCGCAAAAATGCCCGCCGATTTCACTGTTTCGGCAGGCATTTTTGCGTTGCGGGCTTTGTCGGGGGTCTGCCGGCCGCCGCCCGCGGCAGCCGGTTTTTTTGATCTCCCGCCAAAAGACAGCGAGCCCGTCCGGTTCGCGGGGAACCGGGCGGGCTCGGAGCCGGGCGTTCGGGGCCGCACAGCGGCCGGACGCCGGATTGGGGGTTGCCTTCCGGGATTACTTCTCCCAGGGGAACACGTACTGGGTCAGGCCCAGCTTGTCGCGGACAGCGCTCATCTCGCCCTGCACGCTCTCGTTGATCGGCACGCCGTCCTTGCGGGCGAGGCGGATCTCATATTCCTTCTCGCCGGCGGTGTAGATGCGCTCGGCGCCGGGCT
>JBJEUD010000135.1:0-12487 GCA_051883655.1 Candidatus Faecivicinus sp.
CCATGCCGTTGGGAATGTAGAACACGTCGCCGGGGCGCACGACCTCCCAGTGCAGCGCGGATTCCAGACGGCCCTCTTCCACGATCCTGCGCAGATCCTCGCCGTTGGTGTCCAGACCGTAGGCGATCTTTGCGCCGGGTTCGCAGTTGAGCACGACCCAGGCCTCGCTCTTGCCCAGCTTGCCGTCGTGGGCCATGCCGTATTCATCGCCGGGATGCACCTGAACGGAGAGCATCTGCTGCGCGTCCAGCAGCTTCAGCAGCAGCGGGAACTCACCCTCATATGCGCCGGTTAGCGCTTCGCCCCACAGCTCGATCATCTTGGTGAAGGTCTTGCCGGCGTGAACGCCGTTGCGGACGACGCTCTCGCGGTCGGAGAGCGCGGAGACCTCGAGACTCTCGCCGGTGCGGTCGTCGGGCGCGTCCTTCATGAACGCGTCGCGCAGCATGCTGCCGCCCCAGGGCGTGGCCTCGCCGTGGCGGAAAAAGGGAGCCATCAAAAGCGGATAGATGTTCATTGCACATGTCCTCCTGCTTGCAAAATGCATGAATCTGAATTATACTTAGAGAGGTTGCTTCCCATATATACAATGTACCATCGGGAAGCGAAACTGTCAAGTCCGGGGAGGAAAACCCATGCCGAAAATTCATTCGATCAACGTCCGCGCGCTGGCGGAGTTTACGCTGCAAACCGGCGATCTGGTGCCCGCGGCGCAGATGATCGATCGCATGAATGACGGATCGCTGGGCCACCGGCAGCTGCAGTCGATGCTGGGCGCGGGGTGGAAGGCAGAGGAGTATGTCTCGCGAACCGAGACGGTGGGCGGCGTGTCCCTGCGCGTCCAGGGCCGGGCGGACGCCGTGCGCAGGGCGGACGGCCGCATCCAGGTGCTGGAGATCAAGACCACCCTGCAGCAGCCGTCGATGATCCGCATCGACGACTATCCCGCCCATCTGGCCCAGGGTCAGATCTACGCCTATCTGCTCTGCGCCAACGAGGGCGCGGAGGAGGCGGAGGTCACACTGTGCTACTATCGCCTGGACGGCGCGGAGAACCGCTATCGCCGGAGCTATTCCATCGACGAGCTGCGGGCCGTGTTCCTGCGCTGCGCCGAACCCTATGCGGGCTGGGTGGCGGCGCTGGACGAGTGGAAGGAGCAGTCCGCCCCTACGCTGATGGACATGAAGTTCCCCTTCGACAACTATCGCGACGGACAGCGGGAGATGGCGGCGCAGATCTATCGCGCGATGCGCGACGGCACGTGCACGCTGATCGAGGCGCCCACGGGCATCGGCAAGACCGCAGCGTCGCTGTTCGGCGCGCTGAAGGCGCTGGGGAAGGGAAAGGTCACCGCGCTGTTTTATCTGACGGCCCGCACCACCGGCCGGCGCGCAGCGGAGCTGGCGTTGGATCGCATGCGGCAGCAGGGCCTCAAGCTGCGGTCGATCTCCATCACGGCCAAGGAGAAATGCTGCCTTCTGGAGAAAAAGGACTGCTTTGGCTGTCCCTATGCGGCGGATTATTACGAGCGCCGCCGCGAGGCGCTTCGGGAGGGGCTGAAGATCGAGGCTGCGGACGCCGAGGCCATCCGCAGCCTGGCGGTGGAGTATGAGCTTTGCCCTTATGAGCTCTCGCTGGATCTGTCGGAGCAGGCGGACGTGATCATCTGCGACTACAACTATGCCTTCGATCCCCGGGTGCACCTGCGCCGTTATTTTGATCAGAAGTCCAAGGCGGGGCTGCTGATCGACGAGGCGCACAACCTGCCCGACCGCGCGCGGGACATGCTCTCCGTCGAGCTGTCCGGCGCGCGTGTGGAGGAGGTGCGCCGGCTGGTTGGCCGCTACGAGGGGCGTCAGAGCCCGACCTATCAGGCGCTGACGGCGGTTTTGAAGGTGCTGACGCGGGAGGGCGCGGAGCCCGAGGCGATGTCCGAAATCCCGGAGGAGTTTCCCAATGCCGCACAGGCCTTTGCGGATGCGGCGGAGGAGCTGCAGTCGGCGGAGCCGGAGGTTGGCAAGCTGATGCTGGACGCGGCCTGGTTCGCCCGCGTGGCGCGGCAGTTTGACGAAACCCGCTATCGCGCGATGATTCTCCCGGAGGGCAAGCGCATCTGCGTGCGGCTGTGGTGCTATGATCCGTCAGAGCATCTGCGGAAGATTTTCAAGCGCGTGGGCGGCGTGGCGCTGTTTTCTGCGACGCTTGCGCCGATGAATCACTATGCGCAGCAGCTGGGACTGGACGCGGGCGGCGCGGATACGCTGCTTCGGCTGGAGTCGCCGTTTCCGCCGGAGAACCTGCTGGCGCTGAATCTGCCGGTGTCGGTAAAGTTCAACGACCGCGAGCGCACGCTGGACGCGGTGGTTCAGATCGTTCATGTGATGGCCCAGGCGCATCCGGGCAACTATCTGGCATGCTTTCCGTCGTTTGCGTATCTGACGCAGGCCTTCGAGCGCTATCGCTTCTATTTCCCGGACGACTTCGCCATGCGCCAGCAGAGCGCCATGGCGGAGGACGCCCGCGCGCAGTTCATCGATTGCTTTGAGGAGCATCCCACGCGCAGCATGGTGGCGTTCATCGTGCTGGGCGGCGTGTTTGCCGAGGGCGTCGATCTGCCGGAGGATCGGCTTTCCGGCGCGGCGATCGTGTCCACGGGCATTCCGCAGATCGGCTTCGAGCGCAGTCTGCTGCAGGAGCTCTATGACGACGGCTTCGGTACCGGCTACGACGTGGCCTACACCTATCCGGGCATCCGGCGCGTGCTGCAGGCTGCCGGCCGCGTCATCCGCACGGAAAACGACCGCGGCGTGGTGCTGCTGCTGGACACGCGCTATGACGGCGAAAAGGTGCGCGAGCTGCTGCCGAATCACTGGCGGCTGGAGCGCATTCAGAAGATGGAATTGCTCCGAAAACGGCTGAAAGATTTTTGGAAGGTCCGGAATTAAACAATATTTTTACAAACTTGTGCTACAATAGACATGAATTTGTGCGCCAAAGGGGTGAAAGTGATGTGTGCGAAGAAAAACAAGAATGTCAATCGCCGTGGTGATCGTATATTCATTCCCTATGAAAAGGAAGACAGGGGGCCTTCCTGGATCGCGGTGGCCATTTTGCTCTGCGTTTTCTGGCCGATCGGAGTGCTGCTCGGCGTGAAGAAGGTTGCCGCGCTGTGGCACAGCAAAAAGATGGTAGACTATCGCAACTACGCGGCGGTGATCGGGGATCGCCTTGAGGTGGATATTCATGAGCTGTCTGCCAAGCTGGGCAAGACGTCCTCGCTGGTGCTGAGCGATCTTCAGATGATGATCGACAAGGGCTATCTGGGCAGCGATGCATACATCGACCGCAGCCGCGGCGTTCTGGTGCTGGACGCGGCGGAGGCGGAATCCGCGAATGAAACGGAGCAGCGCAAGGCGCCGTTTATCAACGTCACCATCAATTCGGACGGCGTGAAGGCGGAGATCAATCGGGAGCGGAAGTCCGCGCCCGAGCCTGTGCAGGAGGTTCGCGAGCCGCAGCCGGAGCCGAAGAAGGAGCCGGAGCCGAAGCGGGAACCGGAACCCCAGCCCGCGTTCCAGGAGAACGAGTTTGAGGAGAAGCTGCGCCAGATCCGCCGCCTGAACGATGAGATCGACGACGAGGGCGTTTCCGACCGAATCGACCGCATCGGCGAACTGACCGCCAGCATCTTTGCCGTCGTGCGCCAGAAGCCGGAGCACGCCGACGAGGTGAAGAAGTTCATGAATTACTATCTGCCCACCACGTTCAAGCTGCTCAACAGCTACGCGCTGATGGAAAAGCAGAGCTATCAGGGCGAAAACATCGTCGCCTCCCGCAAAAAGATTGAGAACATCCTCGATTCGCTGATCACCGCCTTTGAGCAGCAGCAGGACCGCCTGTTCCGGACCGAAGCGCTGGATGTGGAGGCGGACATTCAGGTGCTGGAGACCATGATGGCCAAGGACGGCCTCGTCACGCCGAAGGGACTCGATCTGCGCGCGATGGGAGGAAAGTCATGAGATATCCCGCGCGGGAGTTTCGGATGAAGTGCGGAGGAATATGCGTGCTGCGCAGCCCCGAGCCGGGAGATGCTGAGCAGCGCGTCGATTTTTTGAAGCAGGTCAATGGAGAGACATCGTTCATGGCCAGGAGCGCCGGGGATGCGCCGGGTGACGTCGAACTGGTCGCCGACGTGATTGCCGAGCAGCTGGAGGACGATGTTACGCTGGAGATCGCTGCCTTTCTCGACGGCAGGATGATCGCCTGCGGCGGGATCAGCCCCGTGTCGCGCAGCTATCCGCGAAAGCGGCATCGCGCGCAGCTTGGCGTCTGCGTGCGGAAGAGCTGCTGGGGCGAGGGCCTCGGCAGCGGCATATTGCAGGCGCTCTTTCAGGAAGCGCCCGGCATGGGCTTTTCCCAGATTGAGCTGACGGTGGTCTCTGCCAATGCGCGCGCCCGGAGGCTCTATCAGCGGCTGGGGTTCCTGGAGGCAGGGCGAATGCCCAACGCCCTTCGCTATGAGGACGGCAGCTGCAGCGATGAAATCTGGATGGTCAAACGATTGTAAACGCGAAGCGCCCCGGAGGCTCTGGACGAGCTTCCGGGGCGCCTTGCGCTTACAGGATTTTGAGAACGGCTTCGATGCCGCGAATCATGTCGGACAAAGGCATGGAGGGCATCCCGGGATGTTCCGCCGCCTGCTCGGGCAGGCAGGGAACATGGATAAATCCGGCGCGTGTGGCGCTGCCCTCCAGCGCGTGGAGGACGCAGTACATCAGGTGGTTGCAGACGAAGGTTCCGGCAGTGTTTGAGACTGCGGCGGGCAGGCCTTCGGCGCGGATGGCGTCCACGATGGATTTGATGGGCAGCGTCGCAAAATAGGCCGCAGCGCCATCCGAAAGAATCGGCCGGTCGCGGAGCTGCTCGCCCGCATTGTCCGGAAGAACGGCGTCGTCGATGTTGATGGCAATGCGCTCCACGGTCAGCCCATCGCGTCCCTTGGCCTGTCCCAGCATGAGCACGGCGTCATGGCCCGGAAGATGGGGAAGGACGGCTGCTGCGGCATCGCGGAAGGTCACGGGAACGGTCAGCGCATCGACATTCGGCAGACCGGACAGCCGGCGCAGAATTTCCAACGATGGATTCACAACATCGCCTCCGAAGGGTTCAAAGGCGGTCAGCAGAATTCTGGACATCAGGATTCCTCCCTGACGGCTAGGTGCGCTCAAAGTTGAAGGTGAAGAAGGCCTGGCGAACGGGCTCGACGGCGATCATTTCGATGCGGGTCAGTCCGCCCTCCAGCGGGTCGGCAGAAACGGTGAAGTCGCCCTCCCAGGTCATGCGCACGGAACCCAGGCGGATGGCGGCGGTCAGGATCGTGGGCCGGACGGCGGTGATGAAGCGGAAGGAAACGGTGGACGGCCGCTCCAGATCCAGCGCATCGACGATGCGCACGGTGTGCTCGGCCCGCAGGGTCAGCACGGTGCGCTGATAGGAGCGCAGACCGCAGGCGGCTGGATAGGCGTGGGTCAGGTCGACAGACATCATCTCCTGATCGTCGCGCACCTGGAAGTCCGCGATGCAGGGGCGGCCGGGAATGGTCAGCTGCTCCCTGCCCGCGATGGCGGGCAGATTGCGGGGGGAAGTGCGGCTGCCGTCATCCACCAGCACCGGGGCGCTGTCGGCGAACAGACAGACGTCGCCGGCGTTGCCGCGCTTGCCGCCCACGTGCATGGAGCAGTACAGTCCGGGCACGCGCGCTGCCATCAGCAGGTTGTTGCGCAGCGCGGCATACCGCAGGCGCTGAGGCTTGCCGAAGGTGGATTCCAGCCGGTCGGAGACGGACGGCTCCAGCAGGCGCCCGGTCACGGTGGCGGGCGGCAGATGATTGCGGTGGTGCAGATGGGCGCCGAGATCGATCAGCGGCCCGTCGTTTGCCGCCTCGCCGATGCGGAAGACGTCGCAGCCCGAAAGCGCGGGCTGCATGCCGCTTCCGGCGGGATCATTGAACAGGTCATCCTGGATCCAGGCGTAGAGGATTTCATCCAGCCAGTCGCCGGTGGGGATGCTGTCGGACAGATCCACGTACTGGCGGGTGATGTCCCTGAGCAGGTGCGCGAGATCGGAGGCGGCGGAGACGTCCATGACGGTTTCGGTCAAAGGTGCGAGCTCGCGCCCATGGCGGCCGCAGCACTCATCCAGCAACTTGAGCGTGGGCCGAACCAGCCGCCCGAGGCGGGATTCGTCGTTCTCCAGCAAGAGCGCGCTGAGGAGCAGATCGACAGCGATGACCATGGGACAGGCGCCGTCGCCGCGCATGAAATCGTAATCGTCGTGAATCAGCGCCGGCCGGAACAGCCTGCGGCGCACTTCGCTGCGCATGCGTCCGACGACGCCCGCGTCCAGCCGTTCGCCCAACAGGTGGGCTGCCCAGGCGAACAGCACGGCGGTTTCCGCACTCTGTACGTCGATCTCCGGATGACTTTCGTCCTCGAAGAGCATTCCCTGAGGATTGGCGGACCAGGTGATTTCCTCGGTGATCATCGCAATGAGATCGATGACGCGCTCGAGGACATCGGGAACGGGATCCACCAGGAGCAGCGTCAGCAGATCCTCGCGGCGGCGCTTCTGAAGCGCCCGGTAGGCTTCCGGATTGCGCAGGCGCTCGGAGAGCGGCATCGCAGTCATTTCCCTGCGCAGAGCCTCGAGCGCGTCGGATTCTGCGCGCGCCCGGCGTGCGCCGGTGGGGCGGGGGATCTCCAGCGCGTCTGTGCGATAGTGGGACATCAGTGCGGAGAAAACTTGGGTGAACATGCGCGGCAGCTCCTTTCCGGAAAGTGATGGGAGAAATCAGGCTTTGCGGGTATATTTTGCGCGCTCACCGCCGATCAGCTTCGGCCGGGTACGGGCGGCGGTGACGGCGGCACAGCCGATCTGCGCAGTGCTCAGCCGGATCGGCACAGCCACGGCGCGCAGGTGCATGCCGATGAGCGTCAGGCCGACGTCGATGCCTGCGTCGGCCGCGATGCGCTCCACCAGCACGGGATCCTGCATCCGGCGATAGGCGGCGGTGGCCAGCGAACCGCCCGCCTTGGGCTGGGGAACGGCGCAGACGATCTCATAGCCGCAGCGCTCGGCGACGGAGCGCTCCACGACCAGGGCGCGGTTGAGGTGTTCGCAGCACTGGAACGCGCAGTCGAATCCGCGGGCCCTGGCCAGGTCCAGCGCGGCGCCGGCCAGCGCTTCGCCCAGCTCGTAGGTGGACTGGTGGCCGATGGTGCCGCCCGCCATTTCGCTGCTGGAGCCGCCGACAACAAGGAGCCGGACGGGGTTGAAGAAGGGCCGGTCACAGTCGATCAGCTCGGTGATGGCGGCAGTGGCTGCAGTGTAAATTGCATATTGATTCTCATTCATGGTGATTGCCTCCGTGCATAAAGACATAGCTGCCGACGGATACCGCGACGGCAAGGTTCAGCGAATCGATTTCGCTGCTCTGGGGGATGAATACGCTCTGCCCGAGGGCGGCGAAGCGCGCGGGCAGTCCGGACGCCTCGTTGCCGAACACCAGCGAAAAGGGCGGTTTTGCGGCTGCGGCAACCTCGTTCAGCGTCTTGGCACCGTCGAGCATGAACGGATACAGCGGGCGCTCGGGGTACAGCGCCCGGTAATCCTCAAATGTATCAAACGTGTGCACGCGCATCTTGTAGAATGCCCCCATGGACGCGCGCAGCACATGGGGATCGAACACATCCACACACGGGCGGATGATCGCCACATCGCGAATGCCGAAGCCCAGCAGAGAGCGCAGCGCCGTTCCCACGTTTCCGCTGTCGGAAATCTGGCACAGCACTGCGTGGCACAGGGCGGGATCCAGCGTGGATTCGTACTTTTCGAACACCAGGCCGGCGAAGCAGTTGTCCTTTTTGGACTCGCGGCGCAGCACGCGCTCGGCCTGTTCCTCCCGGACGCCCAGCTCAGCGCAGCGCTTCCGCAGCTTGCACACGCCCTCGTTATCGGTTCCGTCGGGATGGAGAAGCAGGCGCACGGCCTTGTCCGGGCGCGCTTCGAGCAGCATCAGCGATGGGAAGACCCCCAGGGCGTAGCTGTAAGAGAGTTTTTTGGAATAGGGTTCCAGCTTTGGCATGATCGTTCCTCCGTCAGGTCTTCATGTGAACATCCATCTGGGGATAGGGGATGGAGATGCCCTCGCGGTCGAAGGCCAGCTTGACGGCCTCCAGCAGGGCGAATTCCGCGGGCTTGCAGTTTTCGCGGGCCACCCAGGCGCGCAGATGGAACACCAGCGCGCTGTCGCCATGGCCGGTCATGGGCGCGATGGGCGCGGGCTCGGAGAGCACCATCGGGTTGTCTGCGGCGCAGCGCAGCAGCACGGCCCGCACCTGAGCCGGGTCGCTGTCGTAAGCGACGGAGAAGGGCAGATCCAGCATGCGCGTGGGCTCTGCGGAGAAGTTGACCAGGCGGTTGTTGGTCAGTTCGCCGTTGGGCAATACGATGCGCTTGTTGTCGATGGTCAGGATGGTGGTATAGAATGCGGAGATCTGCTGTACAGTGCCTTCGCTGTCGCCCGTTTTGATGTAGTCTCCCACGCTGAAGGGGCGGAAAAACAGCAGCATCAGTCCGCCGGCCAGGTTGCTCAGCGAGCCCTGCAGCGCCAGGCCAATGGCGACTCCGGCGGAGCCGAACAGCGTGATGAACGCCGAGCCCGGAACGCCCAGCACCAGCGCAGCGATGACCAGGACCAGCGCGCGCAGCACCAGAGAGGTCGTATTTGTCACAAATCCGGCGACGCTGGGGTCGATCCTGTCCATCAGCTTGAGGCGCTTGATGCGACCCGAAAGCCACTTGGCGGCGCGCATGCCGACGGCGACGATGAGAATGGCGTAGAGCAGATGCAGCCCGAACTGGATGAGATCATCCATCAGCGCAGTGGTAAATACCGACATGGCGGCCTCCATTTCCAGCGGTGTTGTCAACTCTTATTGTACGTTCGTTTCCGCGATGTGTCAACGGATATATTATGAATCCCGGGCCGTATAATAAAAGGAGAGGGGGAGCTTGCGCTCCGCCCTCGAACAGCGCCCAAACGGGAACACGTCAATCATTGTATCGGATCCAGCCGCGCAGATAGTCGCGGATGGCCTTGCTGTGGGTCTCCATCGGGAAGTGGCCTGCGGACTTGAGCACATGTGTCTCCGCGTCCGGGAGCAGGCGGTGGACCTCCTCAACGGCATGTTTGTCCATCAGCAGATCGCGGCCGCCCCACAGCGCCATCGTCGGGCAAAAGCCCATGCCCTCCTCCGGCGCGCGCGCTGCGTGCCGGAGCATTCGCAGAAAGTTTTCCCGGGCGCCGGGGCGCATCAGCGGCCGACGCATCCGGTCGAGTATGTAGTCGTCCAGCGGATAGCCGCAGTAATGCTCAATCAGATCCCGGAAGCGGGTTTCGGAGCGCACTGTGGCGTCAAACCAGCGACTGAGCTTTTGACGATTGGGATCGGGAAGCTCCAGGGAAAAGGTGGGACTGATATGAACCTGGGATTTGGTGGAATCCGGATATTGATTGGCCATGCGCAGAATGGTGGAGCAGGCACTTCCATGGCCGATGAGATGCCACAGGGAGAGCGGGGTCTGCATGGCGCTGTCCACATCGTCCAGGATGCCCCAGAGCATGCTGGCGCGCAGATCGTGGTCCTGGGGAACCTCGCCGGTACAGTCGCTGCGGCCGAAGCCGGGCAGGTCTACCATCACGGTCAGACAGCCCAGCTGGGACAGCTCGGGGATCAGCTTGCGCCAGTGAAACGTGGTGATCAGCGGCGAGCACAGTAGCAGCACGCGGTTTTTCAGCGCCGTTTCGGGCTGCGCGACGGTGAAATGGACGCGAACGCCCATAAAGGTCAAATATTGACTTTCCTCGGTCACGCATCCACACCCCTATTTCGACATAACTATGCTCATTTTAGCATATCAGGAGCGATTTGGCAACGAAAGAATGCGTTTTGTGTCGGCTTTTGGTCCGGGTTTGGTGGATTTCGGGTAATATCATCGTTAACACCCTTGCCTGTTTCAGGCGGATCATGTATAATATAGTGTGCGGCAGTTATCACACAGCATTGCTGCCGTATGGAGGTTGTTCTTCAATGCCTTTGTATGATTATCGGTGCGCCAAATGCGGGCACCGTTTCGAACTGTTGCGCTCCATCTCCCAGCGGGATGAGGCGGTTTGCGAGAAGTGCGGCGGAAGGGTCGAACGGGTTTACCAGGGCAAGTGCGCCTTCGGCGCGCCGAAGTGCGGCGGATGCGGCGGCAACTGCGCCGGCTGTTCCGGCTGCGGTGGACGGAAGGAATAGGTCTTCCTGATCAATGAAAGGGGCCGGCGCTCGTGCCGGATGAGTTTGAAATGAAGGAAAAGCTTCGAATTAACGGCGGCGTGCGCCTGGAGGGCGAGGTCACGGTCAGCGGCGGCAAAAACGCGGCGGTGGCCATCATTCCGGCAGCGCTGCTTGCGGATTCACCGTCCACGATTGAGAATATTCCCGATATCAACGATGTGCATGTCATCATTGAGATGCTGCGCTGGCTTGGCGCCCAGGTCGAGTTCAGGGACAACACCATGAGGATCGACCCGCGCACGGTGGATAAGTACAATCCGCCCTATGAGCTGGCCAGCCGCATGCGCGCATCCTATTACTTTGCGCCCGTATTGCTGGGCGTATTCCGGCGCGCGGAGGTGCCGCTGCCGGGCGGATGCGATATCGGCGCGCGCCCCATCGACCAGACGGTCAAGGGCATGTGCACGCTGGGAGCCCGCGTCGAGACGCTGGGCGGCGTGCTGGTCGCCCAGGCGGACGAACTGATCGGAGCGGACATCTATCTGGATATGCCCAGCGTCGGCGCGACGGTCAACAGCATGCTGACGGCGGTCTCCGCCAGCGGCACGACCTGCATTCACAACGCAGCCAAGGAGCCGCACATCGTCGATCTGGCCAACTTCCTGTCCAGCATGGGCGCGGTGGTAAAGGGCGCAGGCACCGACGTGATCCGCATCCGGGGCGGCCGCGCGCTGCATGGAACGAATTACACGGTCGTTCCCGACCAGATCGAAACCGGAACGCTGATGATCGCCGCGGCGGCAACGGCGGGAGACGTGCTGATCAGCGGCGTGATTCCCACGCATATGGAGGCGCTTTCGGCAAAGCTTTTGGAGATGGGCGTGAATGTGGAGAGCGAGGACGACTGGATTCGCGTGCGCTCCAACGGCCATTTCCGCGCGGTCAACGTCAAGACCCAGGGCTATCCGGGCTTTCCGACGGACCTGCAGCAGCCGCTTTCCGCGCTTCTGACGGTGGCCAACGGCACCAGCATCGTGACGGAGACCATCTTTGAATCCCGATTCCGCTTCCTCGATGAGCTGCGGAAGATGGGGGCCAATGTGCGCGTGATCGAATCCACGGCAATCATCAACGGCGTCGAACGCCTGGTGGGGGCGCGCGTCAATGCGACGGATCTCCGCGCGGGCGCGGCGATGGTCATTGCGGCGCTGATGGCCGAGGGAACTACGGAAATCGGCGGCGTGGGTTACATTCTGCGCGGGTATGAGCGCTTCGACGAGAAGCTGCGGAGCATCGGCGCTTCCGTTGAAAAAGTCACTGTCAGCGACGGCTGAAGCCCTGTTTTTCATCGAGCTCAACCAAGAATATAACAAAAATTGCGATTTGAAGGGCGCTTTTCGGCCAAATCGCGGTTGTATTCTGGGAAAAGTCGTGGTATAATGAACAGTGTGTGGGAGTGATGCCTGCCGCAGGTCGGCGCACGAATCCACGAGCGTGTACGAGTCAGACAACCGCCGGCATCGGCGGTGTTTTTACACGGACATACAGATTTGGAGGGGTTTGCTTGCCGAGGCAGTCTATGCCGGTTAAGGAAGCAGCGCAAATTGCACAGAAAATTGCCGATGAGCTTCACCTGGAGCTGATCGATGTTGAGCTGGTCAAAGAACCGACCGGCCATTTTCTGCGCTTTTATATCGATCGCCCTGATGGCGTTGCGCTGAATGAGCTTGAAAACTTTCACAGAAGAATCCAGCCGCTGGTGGAGCGGGTGGAATATGACTATATGGAAGTTTCTTCCCCCGGCGCGGATCGCCCGCTGAAGACGGAGCGCGACTTTGAGCGCGCTGAGGGACTGGCCGTCGAGCTCAAGACCTATCGCCCGGTCAACGGTGCAAAGCAGTTCACCGGCGATCTGGTGGGCCTGCGCGACGGGATGATTGTGATTCGAACGGGTCCGGATGAGGAGATGTCCTTTGCGAAGAAGGACGTCGCCATTGTTCGCCCGGTGATTGATTTTGACGAGGCGGATCTGCAGGACGACGTGCCTGTGGAGTGAGTCTTTGTATTTTGGAATCAAGGAGGAGATATTCATGGCGAACGGCGGCATTGATTCCGTCGAGTTTTTCAGCTCGCTGGATCTGGTG
>JBJEUD010000136.1:0-2215 GCA_051883655.1 Candidatus Faecivicinus sp.
CGTCCATATCCAGCTCAACTTCAATATGCTGAGTCGATTTTAGTTTGGACAAAAGACATACCGTCTCCACGTGTGCCGACCAGGGGAACATGTCGACAGGTTGGGCCCATTCCAGGGTATATCCGCCTTCACCCAGGACCTTCACGTCGCGGGCAAGTGTGGCCGGATTGCAGGAGACATAGGCAATGCGCGGCGGCGCGGCCTGGATCAGCGCATGCAGCAGCCTTTCGTCCGCACCTTTGCGGGGCGGATCGAGGATTGCGGCATCAAAGCGCTCGCCGGCGGCGATCAGCTTTGGAATCTCCTTCGTCGCATCTGCACAGATGAAACGGGTTCTCTTCTCCATGCCGTTCTGCAGGGCGTTTTTTTTCGCATCCGCAATCGCAGGCGGCACGATCTCCACCCCTGTAGCATGCTTCGCCAGCCGCGCTGCAGCCAGCGTGATGGTGCCCGCGCCGCAATAGACATCCAGAATGCGCAGATTGCATCCCTCCGACAACCCGGCTGCCTCGAGCGCCTTCTGATACAGCACCTCCGTCTGCTCCGGATTGACCTGAAAGAACGACTGGGGCGACAGCGAAAACGTCAGGCCGAGCAGCGTGTCAGCCAGCGTCTTCTCTCCCCAGAGATGGGTGCACGTACCGTCCAGCGCGTGGGCCGGACGGCGATTTTGATGGAGGAAATAGATCGACTTCAGCTCCGGCAGCGCGTTGATCAACGCCGGCACGATCGCCTGCGCATCGACGAGAATCGGCGCGTCAGCGCAAAGGATGAGCATCATCTCCCCACGGCGATTCACTCGCGTGACCAGATGCGTCATGTGGGATGCGCCGCGAATCTGCGGCAAATGCTCTGCAAACCAGCTCAGCGCCCGATTGGTGGGCTCCTTCTGCAGCAGACACTTCGTCAAAGGGACGATCCGATGGCTGCCCTCGGCAAACGCACCGATGATCGTGCGTCCATTTTCATCCTTTCCAATGGGAAACTCCGCTTTGTTGCGGGTATGCTCCGGATCAGCGCAGCCGATGGTTTCATACACGACCGGCTCCTTTACGCCGCCGATGCGCGTCAGCGCATCCAAAACACGCTGCTGCTTGCGCACCAGCGTCTCTTCATAGGTCATGTGTCTCGCCTGACAGCCGCCGCAGCGACCGTAGGCCTGACAATCCGGTTTCCGCCGCGCCGCGGATGGCTCCAGCACTTCCACCAGCCGCGCCTCACAGAATCGCTGCGCATCCCGCGTGATCTCCACGCACACACGTTCACCCAAAAGGGCGTGCGGTACAAAGACCGCACGCCCATCCGGAAGGCGGCCGACGCCCTGAAGCTCTGAACCGGTTCCTGTTATGTTCACTCTTTCCATATCGATGCTCTTCCGGTCAGCCGGAGATCACAGCCATGATGTCGACCAGATCGGTCAGGCCAGTATCCGCAAGATGTTCGCCCTTCTGGACATCCGAGAAGGGAACCTCAATCAGCCTGGTTCCGCGAATGCCCACGGCCAGGCCGCCGCGATCCTCCGCCAGCAGATCGGCCGCATGGGCTCCCAGCTGTGTCGCCAGCATGCGGTCGCGGGCAGACGGGCTACCGCCGCGCTGAATGTAGCCCAGCACCGTGGAGCGGGTCTCGTGACCGGACAGCGTCTCAATGATCATGGCGATCTGCGAGCTGGTGATCATATTGTGATGGGGCACGATATCATGCAGTTTTTCGTTCTCCGCGCAGAGCTTTTCCAGATCGGTGGTCAGCGAGCTCATCGCGCCCTCCGCAAACACCATGATCATGCTGCGCTTGCCGCGCACCACGCCCCACTTCACACGCTCGGCGACCTCCACAATGTCCCACGGAACCTCGGGGATCATGCAAACCTCCGCGCCGCAGGTCAGCGCTGTGTGCAGCGCAATGTCACCGCAGTTGCGACCCATGACCGTAATCAGGCTGGCGCGCTCGTGGGAATCGCTGGTCTCGCGAATCTTGTTCAGACATTCGCAGGCGGTATTCAGCGCCGTATCAAAGCCGATGGTATAATCCGTATAGGCCAGATCATTGTCGATGGTTCCGGGCACGCCGATGGTAGGCAGTCCAAGGTTGGTCAGCGCCTCAGCGCCCTTGTAGGTGCCGTCGCCGCCGATGCACACCAGGCCCTCGATGCCCAGCGCGCGCAGATTGCTCACCGCGCGCTTCTGCACTGCGGGATCGTGGAACTCCAGGCACC
>JBJEUD010000137.1:0-12400 GCA_051883655.1 Candidatus Faecivicinus sp.
TTTGCAGGGAAGGCGCTTTCGCTCAAAGCATGCCCAGCAGCCACATCACCAGCAGGCTCATGCCCACCAGCACCAGCAGGCAGGGGAGCACGATCACGACGAACGCCGTGGCGATCATGATCACCCTGTCCAGAAACGGCACGTTCTCGCGGGACATGCGCTCGCGGAACTCCGCCTCCTGCTCCGGTGTGGACTTCTTCAGGTGCTTTCGAATCATGCCCATGGCTCACATCTCCTGTCTGGCGGAGCGGTTGGACTTCTTTTCCATCTTCGGCAGTTCAAACAGATAGTTGCCGTCGGCATCCATCTTCTTCTCCGGGAAATGGCACGCCAGGAAGTGCCCGGGCTCCACCTCGCGCAGCTCCGGCGGCACGCGCTTGCACTTCTCGCAGGCCATATAGCACCGCGTGTGGAACTTGCAGCCCGACGGCGGCTTGATGGGGCTGGGGATGTTGCCCTCCAGCAGGATGCGCTCCTTGTCCAGGCTGTCCGGATCGGTGGTCGGGATGGACGACAGCAGCGCCACGGTGTAGGGATGGCGGGGATCGTTGAATATGGTCTCCGCGTCCGCGAGCTCCACCACGTTGCCCAGGTACATCACGCAGATGCGGTCGGAGATATAGCGCACCACCGACAGGTCATGGGAGATGAACATATAGGTCAGGTTTTCCTTCTCCTTGAGCTCCTGCAGCAGGTTGATGATCTGCGACTGGATGGATACGTCCAGCGCGGACACGCACTCGTCGCACACGATGAACTTCGGATTCACCGCCAGCGCGCGGGCGATGCAGATGCGCTGGCGCTGGCCGCCGGAGAACTGGTGCGGATAGCGGTGCAGCATGTACTCCTGAAGGCCGCACTTCTCCATGGTCTCCACGATGTACTTGCGCATCTGTTCGGAGCCGTGCTTGAAGAACTTGTGGGTCACCAGGCCCTCTTCGATGATCTGGCCGATGGTGAAGCGGGGGTTCAGGCTGGAATAGGGATCCTGGAAGATGATCTGCAGGTCCTTGCGCAGTCCGCGCTGCTCCTTGTACTTCAGCCGCGCCAGATCGATGCCGTCGTCGCGCATGGCCTCGTACTTTGCAAACTCAGCGTTATCGGCGTACTTCGCCCGCAGGGCATTCAGCTCCGCGTTCAGCTCCGCGATGGCCTTATCCTTCGCCGCCAGCATCTGATCCATGCGATCCAGTTTCTGCCGGAGCTTGTCCAGTCCCCTGGGCTTCTCCGCCGCCTTCTGGAAATCGTATTCCACGGCGACATCGGCGCGCTGCGCCGCCATGCGGGCGCGCTGGGCGCTGGCTTCATAGATCTTCAGAATCAATGCGCAGCCCTGTCCGCCCTCGTCCGCGGCAAAGAATCCGCCGAGGATCTTCACCAGGTTGTTCAGACAGGTCTGCTCCTCGCATCGGGCCAGGTTGCGGTCCTGAAGCAGGTAGAAGTCGGCCTTGTCCTCGCCGATCTGCTCCACCTTTTTGTTCAGCTCCTCGGCCTTCTCCCGGGCCTTGCGATACTTCGCGCGATACTTGTCCACGTGGCGCAGCGTATCCTCCACGTACTTCGGCGCCATCTCCGCGAGGGTCGTGCCGTAGTACATGGTGTTTCCCGCAGTCTGAGGATACAGCTGCAGCAGCACGCGTCCCAGCGTGGACTTGCCGCAGCCGGATTCGCCGACCACGCCGATGGTCTCGCCCTCGTAGATATCCAGCGAGATATCCTCGTTGGCGCGGACATACAGCTGGTTCTTCTGAAAGACGGAAGTCTTGGCCACTGGGAAATACTTCTTCAGATTAGTGATTGACAGCAATTTTCTGGTGTGCGACACTCCGTCTCACCTCCTTCTCGGGATAGAAGCACCGGATCAACTGGCCGTTGCCCATATCGCGCAGGACCGGCTCCTCCTCCTGACACTTCTTTGTGCAATACTTGCAGCGGGGCGCGAACTTGCAGCCCTTGGGCAGTGCCAGCGGGTGAGGCACCACGCCGGGAATGGGCTCGATCTTTTCCTTTGAGCCCATGCGGGGAATGGAAAACATCAGGCCCTCGGTGTAGGGGTGGCTCATGGCGCAATCCGAGAAGATGGTGCGCGCAGAGGCCTTTTCCACCACCTGACCGCAGTACATGACCGCCACGTCGTCGGCGACCTCGTTGATGACGCCCAGATCGTGGGTAATGAAGATGATGCTGGTGCCCTTCTCCTCCTGTAGCTGGTTCATCAGCCGCAGAATCTGCGCCTGGATGGTGACGTCCAGCGCCGTGGTGGGCTCGTCGGCAATCAGAATCTTCGGCCGGCAGGCCAGCGCCATGGCGATCATCACGCGCTGGCGCATGCCGCCGGACAGCTGGTGGGGATACTGCCGGATGACAGCCTCGGGATTGGGAATCTGCACGTCCGCCAGCATCTTCAGCGCCAGCTCATGGGCCTCCTTCTTGGTCTTTCCCTGATGGATGATGAACGGCTCGCTGAGCTGCCGGTCCACGGTAAAGACGGGGTTCAGGCTGGTCATGGGCTCCTGGAAGATGACGGAAATGGCGTTTCCGCGGATGGAGTACATCTCGTTGAGCGAGAGCTTGGTCAGATCCCTGCCCTCGAACAGCACCTCGCCGCCGGCAATATAGCCGTTGGCGTCCAGCAGCTGCAGGATGCTCATGGCGGAAACAGACTTGCCGGAGCCGGACTCACCGACGATGCCGATGGTCTTGCCCGGTTCCAAGGAATACGAAACGTCGTTGACGGCCTTCACGATGCCCTTCTTGGTCTTGAAATAGGTGTGAAGGTTTTTCACTTCGAGCAGCGGCATTCTTCCCACCTCACTTATCAATGTTCGATTTCGGATCCATCACGTCGCGCAGGGTATCGCCCACGATGTTGATGCAGATCGTGGTGATCGCCAGGAACGCGGAGGTGAAGACCCACTGCCACCAGTAGTTGCCAATGATGGTGGCGTTGTTGGCGCCGTTGAGCATATTGCCCCAGGTGGGACGGGGGTACTGCACGCCGAAGCCCAGATAGCTCAGGGAGGATTCCGTCAGCATGCAGCCGGCGAAGTCCAGCGTCAGCGTCACCAGAATGACGGAGATGATGTTGGGCAGGATGTGCTTGAACGCAATCACGCGCTCGTTCACGCCCATGGCCTTGGCCGCGATGACGTACTCGCTCTCTCGCGCCACCAGCACCTGGCCGCGCACCAGTCGGGCCAGACCCGGCCAGCTGAGCACGCCCAGTATGGCCATGATAATGAAGATGCGCATGTCCTCGCTCAGCGTCATCTGGCTCATCACCGAGGTCAGAATCATGGCAAAGGGCAGGAACGGGATGGCGGAGAAGATTTCCGTCACGCGCATCAGGAACATGTCCACCTTGCCGCCGAAATAGCCGGACAGGCAGCCGATGATAATGCCGATGATCGTGGAGATGATGACCGCCACCGCGCCGATGGTCATGGTCATCTTGCCGCCGGCACAGATGCGCGCGAAGATGTCCGCGCCGTAGGTGTCGGTGCCGAACAGATATCCCTTCAGGCCCCACTTGGCCATCAGCTTGCCGCTTTCATCCACGGCGTAGTTCTGGAACGCGCCGGCATACAGACGGGAAGCGCCTTTGGCCTTCGCGGGCGCAGACGCCTGCCCAAAGGTGTTGGTTCCCCAGGAATAGACGTTGCCCTGGTTGGTAATACCGCTGAAGTGATAGGTTCCGGCGGCGATGGTCTCGGGCAGGAAGGACTCTCCCTCCGCGAGCTCCGGAATGGGCTGGCTGTTGGCGGCAAAGTCGCCGGACATACAGACGGAGCCGTCGTCCAGTACCAGGCACAGCGCATCGCTGGACGCGACAATCTTCACGATCTTCCGGCCGTCCAGATACTTGCCGATCTTCTCGGTGGGCGCGTTGACATTCTCGCGAACCGTGCCGTACAGGCCGCGGGTGCCGGTGAAGATGCTGGTGCCCTTCTCGTCGATGCCGACGATGTAGTTCAGCAGAAATTCGATGTCCTGCAGGTCGTCCTTGCCGATGAACTTGTCGATGTTCGAATAGGTGTGGCGGTTGCCCCACAGATAGAGCGTGCCGTCGTTCATCAGAATGGCGGTGCACTGGTAGCCGCAGGTGAGCTTCTTGATGTTGGACACATCCACGCCGCTTTCAATGAGCTCCTGCGGCATGACGGCGATGTTGGGGTTGTCCGCCATCTCCTGGCTGTAGCCGTACTGGCCCAGCTTCTGGTTGCCCCAGGCGTAGATCCTGCCATCTTCGCCGATGGCCACGATGTGGTCAATGCCGGCGGCGACCATTTCGATCTTCGCGTTTTTGACCTCTTCGGGGATCTTCGCCACGTCGATGCCGGTGGTGCCGATCTGGGTCGCGCCCCAGACGTAGACCTTGCCCTGATTGGACAGGCCGACGGTGAAGCTGCCATAGCTGTCGATCATCTTGACGTCCCCGGCCAGCTCCCTGGGCACGGACATCATGCTCAGCGTGGGCGGCACGCTCTTCTGCGTGACCTCCGTGTACGCGTCGGAATAGTTGCTCAAAAACAGCGGGCCGATGAACACAAACAGGAACATGCCGATGACCACGCACAGCGCGAACACCGCCAGCTTGCGCTCCAGAAAATTTCGAACGATCTGCTTGCCCGGGCTGACGATCTCCTCGACGTCGCTGGCGCTCGCCTGCTGCTTGAGCACCTCGTCCGCATAGTCGCTGCCCGCGCCCAGGAACATGCGGCGCAGCCAGTTCAGCGGGCTGTGGGAGGAGTTCGCCTTCTGATTTTTCTTGCTCATGCCGGTTTCCTCCTTACTTGCTCACGCGCACGCGCGGGTCGACCAGTCCATAGGCGATATCGATGATCAGGTTGCCCAGCAGTGCCAGCATCACGTAAAACACCTGCAGCAGCATGACCACGTCGAAGTCCGCCGTTCGCAGCGAGCTGATCATCAGGTCGCCCATGCCGTTCAGCGCAAACATCTGTTCAATGACCACCGACCCGGAGAAGATGCCCAGGAACCAGCCGATCACCAGCGTGACGATGGGGATCAGCGCATTGCGCCAGGCGTGGGAATAGATGATGACCTTTTCGCGCACGCCCTTGGCGCGGGCGGTCTTGATGCAGTCCATGGACAGCGCCTCGATCATCGACGCGCGGACATAGCGGGTCATGCCGCCCAGAGAGCAGAAGGTCATGGTAATCAGCGGCAGCGCCAGGAAATACATGCGGTCGGTGAAGAACTTCCAGCCGGTGTAGCTGCTGCCGGGCGTCTTGATGCCGCTGGGCGGCAGGATGCCCAGCAGCGAGCAGAAGACCCAGATGAACAGGATCGCGATCAGGAATGTGGGCAGGCTGTAGCCAATGATGGTGAGCATCTGCACCAGCTGGTCGCCCTTGCTGTTCTTTTTCACCGCGCAGATAATGCCCAGCGGGATGGTGATGCCCAGCGCCAGGATTGTGGCGAATATATTGATAAATATGGTATTGCGCATGCGCGGGCCAACCACATTGACCACATCGTCGCGCGCCTCATATGAATAGCCAAAGTTGCCTTGGAGCAGGCCGCTGTAAGTGCCGTCATACAGCGGATACAGGCCCACCCAGCGAAGATAGCGGATCAGCATGTTGTTGGTATCGGTGCCATAGCGGCGCTGATACTTCAGATAGAGCTCGTCAAATCGAGATTCCATATCCTCGGCCGAAATGCCTTTTTTCATGGATTGAATCTCATTTTTCGCATCCGTATAGGCGCGATTGCTGGGCACCAGATTGTAGATCAGGAACATCAGAAAGGACAGGATGACCAGAACGACCACCATGTATCCAATTCTCTTGAGAATATATCTACCCATTTCGTAATCCCTCGTTCCAGCGCCTTTCGGCGTTGTGTGATATCCAGTTCAAAGGAGAAAACCTCCAACTGAAAATTACCACAAGGTGGAGCAATGCTGCTCCACCCTGTGGTCTTCGAATCCTATGGATTCACAGGTGTATTTCCGCCGAGATTACTGCAGCCAGTAGATATCGGCCTCGTCCTTGATGTAGTAGATCGAATAATCGTCGTACATGCCGGGATCGATGGTCATATTGAAGGAATAGTCATACGCAGCGGAGGTGAAGCCCGTCGCGAAGTTGAACACGGAGTACATCGGAGAACCGGAATAGTAGCCGTAGACAGCCGCCTGATACAGCTCGTCCAGCATCGGGGCGAAGTCGCCCAGGGTGTACTGGATGTTGAAGCCGGCAGCAACGATGTTCTCATTGTTGGCGAAGCCGGTCATCAGCTGATCGGTGAAGGGGTTGTCGGTGGTGCCGTACCAGTTCAGAACCAGCGGCATGTAGTAGTCGTCGCCGACCTGGGTGGTCACATAGGCGCCGTCCTTGGACTTGTAGTTGATGTCGTTCTCGGTGACCTCATCCGCAGAGAGCTTCTTGTAGCGCACGCCTTCGACGTACTCATTGCCCTCGGCGTCGTAGATCCAGCCGCCCTCCTCCAGCACTTCGATGGCGCTGTCAACGGAGGTGGCGTAGGCATTGAGCAGCATGCCCTGATCCACCGCAGCCTGATACATCCAGCTTCCGGTGTAGTAGGGGCCGTCCACAACGCCGCCATAGCCGCCGGTGAAGTCCTTGGCGAACTTGGCGCGATCCATGCAGTACGCAACCGCCTGGCGAACCTCCGCGTACTTGACGGGGCCATAGTCGCAGCGGAAGCCCAGCTTTCCATAGCCGGCGCGGCTGTAATGGGTGTACACATACTGGCCGTCGGAGCTGTCGGCCAGCGCCAGCGCCTCATTGGTCTCGTCGCCGCCGGTGATGCCCGCGATGACATCCAGGTTGCCGGACTTCAGGTCCTCGAGCTGGGTGCTGGAGATGACCTTCTTGTAGATGACCTTCTCGATGGAGGGCGTGGATCCCTCGTAGTTGCCCTTGAAGTTGGGGTTCTTCTCCAGGACGGCGGACTTGTCGGCGTCGTCATAGGAGGTCACCATGTAGGGGCCGGAATAGGGATAGGTGGTGTCGGTGTTCAGCGCGGTGGCCAGGATCAGATTGGCGGTGACGAACTTGCCGTCGTCGTCCTTGGCATAGAACTCCTCGGTCAGATAGGCGCCGTCGCCGTCATCCTTAATGTCGGCATCGCCAATCCACATCGGAACATAGTTGGCAGAGAAGCCCGCATACGCGATGTCGTAGAAATAGGGCAGATAGTCGGCGCTGATGGTGACGGAGAAGGTGTAGTCATCAATCAGGTGCAGACCGGAGATCTCCTTAGTGCCGGAGCCCTCGGTGCCGTCATAGGTCGCGAAAGTGCTGTAACCGTCGACGGTCATCAGCGACATGTGATCCTTGCCGGCGGCCTGAGCGGCCACGGGGGTGGAGAACACCATGGAGGTGACCAGATAGTTCTTTGCGGTGACGGCGGAGCCATCGGAGAACTTCAGGTCGTCGTTGATGGTGATGGTGAAGGTCTTGGTGCCGTCCTCGTTCTCAGTCTCCTCGTGGGACTTCACGACGACGTCGTTCCACTGATAGCCGCCCTCCTTGGTGGTGGCGACGGTTTCGAGGCCGACGGTCATTTCCTGCACGTCCAGGTCGGCCGCGCCGGGGTTGGAGCCGCCGAAGTTGGCATAGCGGAACTTGCCGGAAAGGTCGGTGGTGTTGCCGAGGATGATGCTGTTGTCCTCCTTCTCAGAGGTCCAGTCGATCAGAGCATCGGAGGGAGACCAGTAGGGATTGGTGGGATACTCGTCCACGCCGTTGATCTGGGAGTTGTACAGATCATAGTACTCGTTGGAGTACAGCGGGATTTCGGGCATCAGGTAGTTCCAGCGCTGCATGTAAAGCTTCCACCACGCAGCATAGACGTCGTCGCTGGTTTCGTAGCCATCCACGACGCTGGTATTGTATACCATCGCCATGCTCAGGAAGTCGAGGCCGAGCTCATACTCTTCGCCGTCCACTTCGATGTAGCACAGGCCGGTGGATTCATCTTCGTAAACGTCCGCGATCGTAATCCCGTCGCCGAACTGCTCGTAGAGGGAGGTGTAGTCCACGCCATATTCCTTGCCGTTGAGCGTCCTCGCCTCGGTCTCTTCCGCAAAAGCGACCACGGTCATGGACAGCAGCATGGCGATGGCCACGATGAGAGAAAGAACCTTCTTCATTGTCATAACCCAACCTTTCATGAAATTGTATCAGATGCACATAAACAGTGCACGACACAATTCTAATTGTATAGCATCCCTTTAAGTTTGTCAACCAGAATAACGTCCCAACTTTACCATTATAATCCCATTTTTCGCTGCGCATCGTCCCCGTGTATGCACAAAGCATTCAGGATTGAAATTCTGTAGCGGATGTGCGATAATAGGTGCAGCAGCGATGGGAGGCGGGCAGATGAAGACCCTTCAGGAGATTGTAGACCGCGCGAGGCGGATCGTGTTCTTTGGCGGCGCAGGCGTTTCGACGGCCAGCGGGATCCCGGATTTCCGCAGCGCGGACGGGCTGTATCAGCAGCAGTACGGCGACCTGACGCCGGAGATGATTCTCAGCGAGTCCTTCTTTTATCTGCACCCCGAGCGCTTCTTCGAATTCTATCGGACGCACATGCTGCACCCCGACGCCCGGCCCAATGCCGCCCACCTCAAGCTGTGGGAGCTGGAGCAGATTGACAAGCTGAGGGGCATCGTGACCCAGAACATCGACGGACTGCATCGCATGGCAGGCAACCGCCGTGTCTACGAGCTGCACGGCAGCGTTCACGAAAACTACTGCATGGACTGCAACAGGTCCTATTCCATGGACTGGATGCTGCGCTCCCGGGGGATTCCGCGCTGCGAGCGCTGCGGCGGCGTGGTCAAGCCCTATGTGGTGCTCTACGGCGAAGCGCCGGACAAGTACACCTGCATGGGCGCCTGCCGGGAGATCTCCGGCTGCGACACGCTGATCGTGGCGGGCACCAGTTTGGCCGTGGAACCCGCCGCATCGTTCCTCGATTACTTCAAGGGGCGCGAGCTGGTGATCATCAACCGGGAGCAAACGCCGGCCGACAGCCGCGCCACCCTGACGCTGCACGAGGAGGTGGCCGAGGTCATGGCCGCCCTCAGAATCAAAGGCTGAATCGCCGCATCTCAAGCGTTGACGCGATGCTCTTCAAATCGACGCCCGCGTCGGACTTTCCTCCAGCGCAAAAGCGCCCCCGGCTCGTCTGAAGCCGGGGGTGTTTTTGCAGGCGGACCATCCGCAAGGTCTGAGCGCTGCCACCGATTTTTATTTTTCCGCGAAAAAGCCATCATACCTTTGAAGTGCCTGACTCAAAGCGGTCTTTAGCTGCATATGCTACATCTATACGCAGACATCCCTCAATTCTCTGTGGTCTGAACCACAATATATGCTACATCTATTCGCAGACAACGCAAAGCCGCCGCGCCGCTCGATTGCATAATGCGCCATAAGCCAACATGGCCCAAGCTTCAGGCTTGGGCCATGTCATTGCAAAACCAACCTATTTATATTGTTATTCGTCAACTCAGCTTCAGTCGCACCGTCACGCGGTTCGCGCCGCCATAGGTGCAGGTAAACAGCGTCATGTCCCAGTCACCGGAGCGCATCCGCTCCACGTCGGTCTTGCCCAGGGTCTCGATTGCGGACACCGTATAGCAGAACACATTGCCGTCCGCGTCAGTGAACCGCACGGCGTCGCCGGGTACGAGGTTCTTCAGCCCGCCAAAGTGGCGCGCGTAGTTGTGGCCGGCAATGACGATATCGCGGCTGTACACCGAGCCCACGTAGCGGCAGGGTGCAGTGCGCAGCCGGGAATAGCTCCAGTCGTCCATCACGGGCAGCTCCAGCTTCAGCGCGGGGATCTCCAGCACGCCGATGTAATACCGCCCGCCCACCTTTTTCGTGGGCATCTCCATGTCCGGATTCTTCACATACACGGGTTCCTCGGCGATTTCGCCGTAGGGCAGCTGGACAGCGACGAGCTCCGGCCAGCGCGACTGGATCTCCATCCACTGCAGCGCCTCGCCGCTCACGCTCACCGGCCAGGCCAGCACATTCCCCGCTGTATCCCGCAGCCAGGGCAGCAGCGCGCCCTGAGCATCGCAGACCCATCCAGAGACGTCCGTATCCCAGGCCCACTGGAATTGTGCGCCCCATTCATCGGTGACGCACGCCATCGGCACGCCGGACTCTTCCACCGGCCACGCCAGGGGCGCGCCGGATGCATCCATGGGCCAACTCAGCGCATCACCCGCGCGGTTCACAGCGGTCAGCGCCGCCGGCTCAGGTAGCTCCGCCTTCAGCGCCGCCAGCGCCCCGGCGGCGGCATCCGCGGCCCGGCGCTCATCGACGACGTTCCAGCCCGTCAGAGCAAGGGCGGCCGCGATCAGCAGCAGCCCGCCCATCATCAGCAGGCCGCCGCGGCGTCTCTTGTGCTTCACTCTTGCTTCTCACCTTTTCTTCTGAGAATCCAGCCCCAGACAAACAGGATCATGCCCGCTGCGGCAAGCACCGGCACGGGCCACCAGATCACGCCCGTCTGCGGCAGCTTCGTTCCGCCGCCGGAACTGGAAGGCGCAGTGTTCGTGATGGTGATCAGCGCGTCCTCACGGTCGATCTTCACGGTGTAGCCGTCGGGCACCGGCTTCTCCACCGCCTGCCAGACCGTCTCCGCGTCCAGATTCTTCCAGGTATAGCGCCAGCTGTTGTCCTTGTCGAGCTGCACGGTATCGAACAGCGTGCCGTTGCCCAGCAGCTCCACAGTGACCTCTCCGGGCCGCGAGGCGGAGTCGCCGTCCTGCCAGATCTTCATGACCGTCAGGTCGATCACGCCCTGGCCGGGCACGCCGTCCTTGATCTCCACGGACACGTCCGCGCACCACTCCCCGGCGTCATCCCGGGCGGGCAGCGCCACCAGCGCGGGCTGCGGATGGCACACGCGCCCTTCCCTGAGGATGGGCTCGCCCACCGCCAGGTACAGGCCAAGGCTCAGCCCGTCGAAGACCACCTTGCCGTCCTCGCCGGTGACGCCGGTGAAGTCGGCTGCGAGGCCGTCGCTGGCCGCGTAGCCTGCCAGCGTGCCCGCCAGGATGCCCCAGCCCTCGCTGTCCAGGTTCTCCATCTCCACGGGATAGTCCGCAAACGCGCCGCTGAGCGCAAAGGAGCTGCCGTTCCAATCCGCCACGCGGTACACGCTGAACGACGCGCCCGCCACGGGCCGGTTCTCCGCCTCGAAGGAGATGGTCAGCGCGCCGTTCGCCGGCTCCGCCATCGCGCCTGCCGCCAGCAGCAGCGCCAGCGCGCAGAGCGCCGCGCGCCATGCCCATCGGGCCGCGCCCCTGATTCTGTATGGAATTGCTCCCGCTGTTTTCACAGCCGTCACCTCTTTCATCCGCCCCCGTGCGCTATCCTCTGCGCCTGGGCCGCATCGCCCAGATGAACCAGACCAGCACCAGCGCTGCAGCCACCGCCGCGCCGATCTTCCAGCGATCCACCGCCATCGCGTCTGCGGTGATGACCGCCGGCGTCTTTTCCTCTGCGTTGGCGATCCTGTGTCCGCGCACCAGCAGTCTGTGGGTGTTGATGCCGTAGGGCGTGCAGGTCACCAGCGTGCAATAGTCCTGTTCGGGATCGATCTCCAGCGCCTCGATTTCCTCGGGCAGCACCGTGAGAATCTGATCGACCTCATAGGTCAGCGTATCATTGAGCACATGCAGCATGAACACGTCGCCGATCTCCATCTGATCCAGATTCGTGAACAGCTTCGCCGAGGGCAGTCCCCGGTGGCCGGAGATCACGCAGTGGGTGCCCAAGCCGCCGGTGGGCAGCGACGAGCCCTCAATGTGCCCCAGCGCCACCTGCAGCACGGCTTCGTCCGTGCCGTGATACAGCGGCAGGCGCACCTCCAGCTTGGGGATCTCCACCACGCCCATCACGCCGTTTCCGCCCACGTTCAGCAGGCTGTTGTACTCGTCGCGCTCCGCATCGCTCATGAAAAACCGCTCTTCCCGGTCCGGCAGCGCCGCATTGTAGGCCCGGGCGGCGGCCCACATTTCGTCGTATGCCCCGGTGTCCATTTCTCGAACCAGCTCCGAATACTCGGCGACCACGCGGCTCTGGTGGTTGGAGTTCCACCAATCGCTCACCGTGGGATACAGCAGCAAGGAGAACCCTACCAGCAGGACGATCACCAGCAATATCGTCGACAGATGTCTTCTCATAGCGCTCTCCTTGCCGTTGGATCCCGGAGAGAGGGCGCAGGCCCTCCCTCCGAACAAAATGTATTACTTGGAAGCGTTCATCCGCTTCTTCATCACCAGCACGACCATCGCCAGCAGCACCAGCGCGCCGCCCGCGATGTACAGCACGGTGGTGCCCATGCCGCCAGTGGAGGGCAGCTCCGTGCCGGACTGGTT
>JBJEUD010000138.1:0-2208 GCA_051883655.1 Candidatus Faecivicinus sp.
CGAGGCTCAGCGCCAGCGCCATGGCGGTCTGGGTCGGCTCGGCGATGCGGCCGGTTTCGGTGAAGAACTCCTTCCGGAACGCCGCTTTGATCTCGTCGGCCAGCTTTGAATACTCGGCGTAATCCGCATCCAGTCCCAGCGCTTTGGCCGCGCGGGCGGTGGTCATGGCGGAGAAATAGTAGTATGCCGAGGCCACATAGTAGGGATCCGTTCCGCCAAAGCTGGAGCCCTGCACGGGATTGTCCAGCGCCAGCCAGTCGGCAAAATGGAAGCCGCAGGTCCACAGCCGCCGTCCGCCGCAGTGGGCGTCATCCTGGCTGCGGATCCAGTCGGTCCACAGCTTCATGTTTTCGAACTGCCGCGCGAGCATGGCCTTGTCGCCATAGAATTCGTACAGCGTCCAGGGGATCATCGTGGCGGCGTCCGCCCAGGCGCAGGAGCCGGATTGCTTTCCGGGGCCTTGGTCCTCACCGGTGATGGCCGCGATCTGGCCGAGGACGTCGGGCACCACATGGGGCACGCAGCCGTCCAGCGTCTTTTGCTCCAACAGCATGTCGTGGAGGAACTTCTCATAGAACGCGGGCGTGTACATGTTGAAGCAAGCAGTGGGGGAGAACACCTCCGCGTCGCCGGTCCAGCCCATGCGCTCATCGCGCTGGGGGCAGTCGGTGGGCGTGTCCAGGAAGTTGCCGATCTGGCCCCAGAAGGCGTTGTGGATCAGCCGGTTCACCTTTTCATTGGAGGTCTCCACGGAGCCGATCACATCGATATCCGAATGGATGACGCAGCCGGTGAACTTCGAAATATCCACGTCTTCAAGCCCTGTGACCTTCAGGAAACGGAAACCATAGAACGTGAAGTGGGGGCGCACGTGGGCAGGACGGCCGGCAGAGATGTAGGTGAACTCCTCCTTGGCGGTGCGCAGGTTTTCATTGTAGAAGTTGTCGTTCTGCAGCAGCTCGCCGCACTGGAGATAGACCTTCGCATCCTCGGGCAGGTCGCAGTCGAACTCAAACCAGCCGGTCATCAGCTGGCCGAAGTCGATCACCTGCTCGCCTGCGGGGGTATGGATCAGCTCTTTGGGCGCAACGTGGTCGACGACGCGCACCGGCGGGGACAGCCGCTCTGACAGCGGCGCAGCGGGCGCTTCGGCCTTCACGGCGCTGGCCGACCATTCGCTGTTCTCCAGCCGCGCGTCGTAGACCTCTCCGTCGTAGATGCTGCTCTCCAGCACCGGCGACGTGCGGCACTGCCAGGTTTCGTCGGTGCCGATGACGACCTCGGTGCCGTCGGCAAGCTCCGCGCGCAACTCAAGGATCAGCTTCTGCTGGTCGCCGTAGAGCTTGTCCAGCTTGTCGATGAAGCCGAAGCGGCCCTTGTACCAGCCGTTGCCGAGCCATGCCTCCAACCGGTTTTCGCCGGCAGAGAGCTGGTCGGTCACGTCATAGGTCTGATATTGCAGCCAGAGGTTGTAGTCGTTGTAGAAGGGAGCGAGGATTTCGTCGCCGACCTTTTTTCCGTTGAGATTCAGCTCGTACACGCCCAGACCGATGGTGTAGATGCGCGCGCGGACGGGCTTTTCGGGCAGCGTTACCGTCGTGCCGAGAATGCCGTGGAGGGACTTGTCCCAGGGCGCCTGAATCCATTCGGCGCGCCATTCCCCGCCGCGCTTGCCGGTTTCGAACCAGGCAGCGCTGCTGACGGCGCGGTCGCCGTCGTCGGCCACAACCTCCACGCGCCAGAAATAGCGAGTGCGGGGAGCGAGCTCGATGTCCGGGGTGAAGCCCAGCGATGAGATGTCCTCGCGCAGGCCGCTGTCGTACAGGCAGGGATCGAAGGCATCGTTGGAGCTGATCTGGATGCGTGCGGACTGCTGCTTTTTGCCGGTGGCGCTCTCCGCCGTCCAGGTCAGCAGCGGCCGGTCGATGGCGTAGCCCAGGGGATTGGTCAGATGATTGGTGCGCAGATTTCTGATTTTCATATGAGGCAAAACTCCTTTGTGCGTTTAATGGCTGATTTCATTATACAGTGCCGGGAAAACTTGTCAAGAGGTGGATTTATTCCCAAACAGAATCCCCGAAAAACGCGGTTCTTCGGGGATTCTTTCATGCAATTATGCCTTCACCGCGCCGGAGGTGATGCCTTCAATGTAGAGCCGCGAGCTGAACATGAACATCAGCAGCAGCGGCACGGTCGCCATGGTGAAGC
>JBJEUD010000139.1:0-1532 GCA_051883655.1 Candidatus Faecivicinus sp.
GCACCAGCTGCGCGCCCATGTTCTCAAAGGGATCCTCCAGCTCGATCTCCTTCGCGATGGTCACGCCATCGTTCGTGATCAGCGGCGCGCCGAACTTCTTGTCCAGCACAACGTTGCGGCCCTTCGGGCCCAGCGTAATTTTCACAGTATCCGCAAGCGTATTGATACCGGCTTCCAGCGCGCGGCGCGCTTCCTCGCCATACTTGATCTGCTTTGCCATAATAATATCCTCCCATAGATTCAACACTTTTACAAACCGGATTTATCCCGGCCGGGAACAAATCGCTTTATTCCCCCCGACCTGTCTCAAGCGGGAAATCGCGCCGCCACCACGGCGGCACGATTTCCCCCCCGAACAGAAACGAAGCCCATCTCCCCGCACCATCCCCGCGGCGCAAAGCGCCGCAGAACGGGATTCTCAAGGGATAGTTCCCTTGAGCGGGGGTTGTAAGGGGGCTGCGCCCCCTTACTCCACGATGGCGAGAATGTCGCTCTGGCGGACGATGATGAATTCCTCGCCGTCCAGCTTGACCTCGGTGCCTGCGTACTTGGAGTAGATCACCTTCTGGCCGACGGTCACATACATGGACACTTCCTTGCCGTCCACGTTTCCGCCGGGGCCTACTGCGATGACTTCCGCCATCACGGGCTTTTCCTTTGCAGAGTTCGTCAGGATGATGCCACCCTTCGTGGTCTCCTCCGCCTCAAGATTCTTGATCACGACGCGATCGCCGAGCGGTTTCATAGTCATATGTTTCAAACCTCCTCAGACTGGTTTTGCTTTGGCGTTGTTAGCACTCGCGTTTTCCGAGTGCTAACCGCTTACAATGGATAGTTTATCCATTTTGAGGCAGAAAATCAACCCCCCGAAGCCGAAATTTTATGTTAAATATTTGATTTTTGGCACAAAAACCATTATAATGGAAGAAAACGCGAAGAAGGCGGTGGTACACTGTGACGGATAAATGGGACGCGCGGTTCATGGAGCTGGCGTGGGTGATTTCAAACTGGGCCAGCTGTTATCAGCCCAACCGCAAGATCGGCTGCGTGATCGTGAAGAACAAGCGCATCGTGACCACGGGCTACAACGGCGCGCCGGCGGGCATCAAAACCTGCGTGGAGCGCGGCGAATGCCTGCGCAAAAAGCTGGCCGTGGAGTCCGGCACCCGCGCCGAGCTCTGCTACGCCATCCACGCCGAGCAGAACGCCATCATCCAGGCCGCCAAGCTCGGCTCCTCCATCGACGGCGCGACCCTCTACTGCACCCACCAGCCCTGCGTCATCTGCGCCAAAATGATCGTCAACGCCGGCATCACCCGCGTGGTCTACGAGGAGGGCTACCCCGACGACTTCGCCCGCGAGATGCTCGCCGAAGGCGGCGTCGAGCTCATCCACTATCGGGGGTCAGGGGACTCTGTCCCCTGACAACCCCTGCTCAAGGGATATATCCCTTGAGAATCCCATTCTGCGGCGCTTTGCGCCGCGGGGATAGTGCGGGGAGACAGGTTTTGTTTCTGTTCGGGGGGAAATCG
>JBJEUD010000139.1:1632-9705 GCA_051883655.1 Candidatus Faecivicinus sp.
TGGTGGCGTCGCGATTTCCCGCTTGCGATGGAATGAGTTTTTGGAGACGCTGACAGCCTTTGCTCAAGGGATGTATTCCTTGTGAATCCCGACTAGCGGCGCGCATGCGCGCCGCGGGGATAGTGCGGGGAGACAGGTTTTGTTTCTGTTCGGGGGGAAATCGTGCCGCCGTGGTGGCGTCGCGATTTCCCGCTTGCGATGGAATGAGTTTTTGGAGACGCTGACAGCCTTTGCTCATTGGATTTGTTCGATGATGTACAGGTCTGCTTGACCGATTCTTAAAGGAGGAATATTATGATTTGCCGCCGCTGCGGAAACCGGATTCCCGAATCGCTGGCTGCGCGGGATTCCTTTCAGTGTCCGAACTGCGGACGGCAGTTCGGTCCTTCTGTGGACGCGCAGTCCCGCTACGATTGGCAGAATGACGATCCCGGATACGACGGTTTTGACGATGGATATCCGGGGGAATATGACGATCGTTATTCGGAAGGCTATGACGATCGATATTCCGATGATTATGACGACCGCTATGACGCCGATGATTACGGCGAGCTCTATGACGATCGGTGTGCGGAGGATTACGACGACCGCGCCTATGAGGACGACGGGGCTGACGCGTATTCCGATGGCGATGACTTCGGCGAGCCGCGGCGCTCCGGGATGCGGCTGGTGGTGGTGCTGTATGCGGTCACGGCGGCGCTGCTGGTGCTGGCGGTGGTGCTGTGCATCGCGCTGGCGCGCAGCATGATGAGCCCGGCGTCGGCCGCTCCGGCATCGGTCACGGTGCAGCCGGCGGAGGAGCTGTCCGTCCCGGATTCGGAGGCAGATTCGCTGCCCGCGCCGGACGCCACCGTTACCGCGCCGTCCTCGGGCGATTATCCCACGGTTTGATCCAAAAGAGGCCTTGGACGAGCTGTGAATTTCAAACTGTGCGAAGTGGTTCGCGACGATCTCGACCGGCGCGAGAGGAAATACAGTGATCTGCCGGAAAACAACATCATCAAATGCGGCGTGAACATCAGGAGCAGGCTGAATCCGGTGTGAAGCGCCAGAGAATCGAAAGGTCGGATATTGATGAATCAGAACAGAATCAACCGCGTGACCGAAAACATGCGCCAGGAGGGGCTGTCCCAGATTCTGGTGACCGCGCCCGCGTCCGTGTTTTATCTCACGGGCTCCTGGGTCGCGCCCGGCGAGCGCATGCTGGCGCTGCTGGTGAAGGACGACGGGAGCATCGCGCTGTATGCCAACCGGCTGTTTGCGCTCAGCGGCAATGTGGATGTGCCGCTGATTGAGTTCGACGACACCGACGACTGCGTGGCCATTCTCGCAAAGGCCATCGCGCCGGGCAAAATCGGCATCGACAAGTTCTGGCCCAGCCAGTTCACCATCCGGCTGATGGACGCCCGCCCCGACGTGCGCCCCGTGCTGGGCAGCGCCCCCGTGGACAGGGCCCGCATGCAGAAGGACGATGGGGAGCTGGCGCTGATGCGCGAAGCCTCGAAGCTGAACGACGAGGCGCTGCGGCGCACCATCGAGGGCCTGCACGAGGGCATGACCGAGGCCGAGGTGGGCGCGCTGTATCTGTCCAACGCCCGGGCGCTGGGCGGCTCGGGCTGCAGCTTCGACGCGCTGATCTGCTTCGGCGCGAACTGCGCGGAGCCCCATCACGCCACCGACGAGACCCGGCTGAAAAAGGGCGACTCCGTGATTCTGGACGTCGGCCTGCTGTACAAGAGCTACTGCAGCGACATGACCCGCACCGTGTTCTTCGGCGAACCCTCCGACGAGCAGAAAAGGGTCTATGAAATCGTGCGCACCGCCAACGAGGCCGGCCGCACCGCCGTGCGCCCCGGCGTGCCGATGAAGGAATTCGACCGCGCCGCACGCAAGGTGATCGAGGACGCAGGCTACGGCCCGTACTTCACCCACCGCACCGGCCACGGCATCGGTCTGGAGGTGCACGAGTTCCCCGACAACTCCGCCACGTCCGAGATCATCGCCCAGCCCGGCATGGTCTTCTCCGTGGAGCCGGGCATCTATCTGTCCGGGCGCTTTGGCGTGCGCGTGGAGGACCTGGTGACCGTCACGGACACCGGCTGCGAAACCCTGAACGCCCTGAGCCGCGAGCTCCGCATCCTGTAAAAAAACTCCCTCCATAAAGGAGAGGGTTCCACCCGCCGCCAAGCCCACATTTTGCGGGGTTTCCACCACGGAAACCCCGCAAAAGTTTTTATCCCACCCCAAAGAAACAACCTCCCGCCTCCCGCCACGCCCACCCTTTGTGGGGTTTCCACCACGGAAACCCCGCAAAAGCTGTATCCACCCCAAAGAAACAACCTCCCGCCTCCCGCCACGCCCACCCTTTGTGGGGTTTCCACCACGGAAACCCCGCAAAAGCTGTATCCACCCCAAAAAAACCACTGCCCGGCGCATGCGCCGGGCGAATGTTTTTCGTTTTCGAAAGGGAGGGGTCCAGGGGAGGGAAAACCTTTGGCTTTTTTCAAAAAAGCAAAAGGTTTTCCCTCCCCTGGCGTCCCCCCTCCGTCATAGCTCTATCCTCACAATGACGTGATCGGTTTTTTCGGCGTAGCGGACGGCCTGGGCGGGGTAGCCGCTGGCATGGGTGAGGTAGCAGAGGCAGTAGTCGGCGTTGTCGATCATGTAGCGGTTGCGCTTGAAGATGTGGCCGCGGGAGGGGGCGTCGGAGGTATAGATGACGTCGTCGCTGCGGGATTTGATGTCCTCGTAGACGGCGACGGCGGGCGCGGGCCACTTGGCGGACTGTTCGGGACTGGGGAGAACGAGGATGTGCCGGATCTCGGGATGCTGATCGCGCAGGTCCAGCACCACCTGAGCCGCGAGCGTGTCGAAGCCCAGCCCTCCGCCGGTAAAGAATCGGTTCACGCCCAGACTGACCAGCTTGAGGATTTTGGCCTCCAGCCGGTCGGCCACCAGCTGCGTCTGCTTGCGCGGCAGAAGCCGGTCGCCCACGATACAGCAGGTTTGCGATGTGATCGTCCTCACCCCCCATATTAATAAACTGAATTTATTGTAGTACTTTTCCACATTTCTGTCAATGGAAAAGCCAAATTATGACATCTGTTGCGCAGAAAATTTTCTTTTCTGCAACAAAATCTCAACGGGCACGGGTTCAGGAATTTGTTAAAGAAAAAGAGCGGAAGAGCGCTTGCACGGGGACGCGGGTTCCATTATAATGCGTAATAGAAATCGGAGGGATGCAGGAATGGCGCAGGAAAAACACAGCGATACGCAGCTGGGCACGGAGTCGATCTGGAGGCTGATACTGCGAATGGGCATACCGGGGCTGGTGGCGCAGCTGATCAACCTGCTGTACAATCTGGTGGACCGGATGTACATCGGGCACATTCCGGAGGTGGGACAGCTGGCGCTAACGGGCGTGGGGCTGACGCTGCCGGCGCTGCAGATCATCTCGGCGTTCAGCTCGCTGGTGGGCAACGGCGGCGCGCCGCTGGCGGCGATCGCGCTGGGAAAGGGCGACCGGGAGCGGGCGGAGCGCATACTGGGCAACGGACTGGTGGTGCTGCTGTGCTTCTCGGCGGCGCTGACGGCGCTGTTTCTGGGCATCCGCAGGCCGTTTCTGTACATGGTGGGCGCGAGCGACGCCACCTACCCCTACGCGAACGACTACATCGTGATCTACCTGGCCGGCACCGTGTTCGTGCAGCTGACGCTGGGGCTGAACCCGTTCATCACCGCGCAGGGACAGTCGCGGGTGGCGATGCTTTCAATCCTCATCGGCGCGGCGATCAACATCGCGCTGGACCCGCTGTTCATCTTCGCGCTGAACATGGGCGTGCGCGGGGCGGCGCTGGCGACCGTGCTCTCCCAGGCGGCGAGCGCGGCATGGATCACCTGGTTTCTCTGCCGGAGGGACACCTCGCTGCGCATCCGCCGCGACCGGCTGCGCCCCCGCGCCGCCATCATCGCGGGCGTGGCCGCGCTGGGCGTGTCGCCGTTCATCATGTCCAGCACCGAGAGCCTGATCTCCATCGTGCTGTCCAGCGGCCTGTCCCGCTACGGCGGCGACCTCTACGTGGGCTCGCTGACCATCCTGCAGTCCGTGATGCAGCTGATCTCCATTCCCATGGGCGGCTTCACGGGCGGCGTCGCGCCCATCATGAGCTACAACTACGGCGCGGGCCGGCCCGACCGCGTGCGCGCCGCGTTCCTGCGGCTGCTGGCCATCGGCTTCAGCTACAGCTTCCTCATCGCGCTGGCCGCGATGGTGGTCCCCACCGCCTTCGCCCGGATCTTCACCTCCAACGCCGACCTGATCGCGCTGGTGGGCCGCGTGCTGCCGATCTTCATCGCCGGCATGCTGATCTTCGGCGTGCAGAACGTGTGCCAGACCGCGTTCATGGCGCTGGGCCAGGCGAAGCGGTCGCTGCTGATCGCGCTGCTGCGCAAGGTCATTCTGCTGGCCCCGCTGGCCGCCGTTCTGCCCGCCATCACCCAAAACGTGATGAGCATCTACTGGGCCGAGCCCATCGCCGATGTGCTCTCGGCCACGACCTGCCTGACCGTGTTCGGCCTGTTCGTGCGCAAGGGCGGGTTCGGCGGCGCGGGCGCGTCTTCCAACCGATAGAGGAGGCGGATTCATGTACGGTCTTTGGTGGATTCTGGGCATTGTCGCGCTGACGCTGGGGGCGTTCTTCTGGCTGGACCGGATGGCCGCGGCGCGGCGGCGACGGGCGCTGGACCTGTTCGCGGCGCGAAATCTGCTGGCGCTGAGCGGGCTGAGCGCGCTGCTGGCGCTGGCGGGCGGCATCGGCCGGGCGGCGGGCGTGCCGCCGTCGACGCTGGTGGAGCTGCAGTACTACTTCTCCAACCGCTTTCACTGGGAGGTGGGCGCGAGCCTGCGCGCGCTGGTGGGCTATGCCGGCGCGCAGCCGGTGCGGCTGCTGCTCTCCTGCGCGGTCTACGGCGGGCTCGGCGCGGCGCTGCTCCGGCTGCATCCGTCGATCATCGGCGCAAAGGCGGCGAACTGCCGCTGGAGGCGGCCGGTCTGCATCGGCGTACCGGTGCTGTGCGCAGCGCTGCTGACCAACCCGCTGGCAAGGGTGCTGCTGGGGCTGGACAGCGCGTTCGGCTACATCGCGTCCCAGGGCTTCCTTCTGCTGGCGATTCCGGCGGACATGTGGCACTTCCACGCGCTGGCCATCGCGCTGTGCTGTCTGGTGCTGCCGTTCTGCGGGCTGCAGTACGGGTTTTCCCTGCTGCCGCTGGCGGACTCGCCGCTGAAAAGGCTGCTGCTGGCGCTGGCGATTCCGGCGGGCTGCGGCGCGCTGCTGCTGTGCCTGTATCCGGTGGTGGGCGTGCTGCTGTATCCCATGCTGATCGGCTTCGTGCTGGCGCTGGTGTGCGGCTGCTTCGACCCGCCCGCCGCCAAGCGCCGCCGCCGCGCCGCCCGATACACCCCGCGCGAGAACGAAATCCTCGACCTGCTCGGCGCGGACATGGTCTGGCTGGACCAGGTGGAGCCCGCCGAGGCTCGGGCGCTGGCGCAGAAGATGCGCGACAACGGCGACTGCGAACTGATTTCGGAAATCTACGAAGGTCTGCGCGCGCGCGGACGCGATGATTAGGAGGTTTTGCCATGCTGCCCCGTTCCAATATCCACACCCACACCTGCTTCAGCGACGGCCGCGACACCGTGGAGCAAATGATCCAGGCTGCCCTCGACCGCGGCTTCGTCTCGCTGGGCTTCTCCGACCACGGCGCGGCCGCCTACGACGCAGCCGCCATGCACGCCGAGGCCGACTACCGCGCCGAGGTCCTGCGGATGCGCGAAAAGTACGCCGGCCGGATCGAGATCGCCCTCGGCTACGAGCACGACTTCCATGCCCCCGGCGCCGATCTGTCGCCCTATGAATACGCCATCGAGTCCGTCCACTTCATCCGCCGCGGCGACGAACTCCGCCCCATCGACGCCTCTGCGGACATCCTCGCTTCCATTCGCGACGACTGGTTCGCCGGCGATCCCTTCGCCATGTGCCGCGATTACTTCGATTCCGTCTGCCGGTCCATCATGTCCTCGCCCGCCCTCATCGTCGGCCACATCGGACTCATCTCCAAGTTCAACGAGGCCAACGCCATGTTCGACAGCTCTGACCCCCGCTACCTCAACCCCGCCCGCGAGGCCATCCGCTGCGCCGTCGAGCGCGACCGCATCGTCGAAATCAATACCGGCGCCATGTCCCGCGGCTACCGCTCCGCACCCTATCCCGACGCCATCCTCCTCCGCGACCTCCACGACCTCGGCGGCCGCATCACCATCTCCAGCGACGCCCACCGCGCCGAATGGATCGATTTCGCCTTCGACCAGGCCATCGCCCTCGCCAAATCCTGCGCCTTCCAAACCGCCTGGATCTGGAAAGACGGGGGAATGACGGAAGTGGAGTTATAACGCGGGGTTTTGCGGGGAGGACTTCTTTTTAGAGAAAAAGAAGCCCTCCCCGCGCCCCTCCCAGAAAAACCGGCTGCGGCCTGCATGCAGGCCGCGAAGGGGTTTTTGGCTTCTATTGTGGGCGAAATCGGGTCGGACGGCGACCCGATTTCGCGCTGACCGCGAATGAATCCGGGGTGGGAGCGGCGATCTTTTGAGAATTTCCGGTGGTCGGAAATCCTCAAAGGGGATGCTTTTGTGGAAATACGTTCGGTAAAAAACGCAGACCTTGCCGGCTTGAATATGTGGCCGGCAAGGTCGTCAAATCTGCAATAAATTGGCAATGCGAACCAACAAAGAATCCCGGATTTCCACCACGGAAATCCGGGATTCGTCACCTAAACGCGGCAGCAATCGGCTGCAGGCACTGCCTGCGGTTGGAAGAGGAGGATGCCGATGAGGCCGGGGCCGGTGTGAACGGCGAGGGAGGCGTTGATCTGCTTTTCGAGGAGGATCTGGGCCTTGGGGTAGAGCTGCTTGAGCTGGCCGACGACCTCGTGAGCGACCTCGGGGGCATTGCCGTGCATGACGGCGAGGAAGGTCTCGCGGTGGGCGTCGTAGTGTTCGGCGACGCACTCCAGGAGCTTTTTCAGGCCGCGCTTCTGGCCGCGGATCATGGAGACGGTGTGGTAGATGCCCTGCTTGTTGCAGGAGATGATGGGCTTGATGTTCAGCAGCGAGCCGATCACGCCCGTCACGCGGCCGATGCGTCCGCCGGCGCGCAGGTAATCGAGGGTATCCATATAGTAGAAGATGCGGGAATTTTCGATGTTCGATTCGACGTTGGCGCAGACCTCGGAGAACGACAGCCCGCGCTTGATCAGCATTGCCGCATGGATGGCCAGCACGCCCGCGCCGATGGAGATGTTCTTCGTGTCCACCACGTGGGATTCAATGCCTTCCACCTCGCTCAGCGCCGCGCACACGTTCTGGTACGTGCTCGACAGCCCCGACGAGATGCACACCGCCAGGATGCGATTGTAGCCCTCCGCCTTCAGCGACTCCGCCGCCTCGGTGATCTCCGCGAAGTTCGGCGTGGAGGTCTTCGGGATCTGGTCCGGAAACCGCTCGTAGACCAGCTGCGGTTCGATGTTCTCTCCGTCAAGGTACTCGCCGTCGTCGTACAGGATCTTCAGGGGCAGCACGCGAATGCCCAGCTTCTCGATCAGGGCCTGCGACAGATCGCTGCCTGAATCCACCAGAATTGCGATTTTTTCCATGACAATCTCTCCTAGTTTTCGATACCATTTATTATTGTATCATGCATCCGCGGATAAATCAATAGCCCCGCCAATAATTCAGAAATTATCCCGGAAATCAGCCCTATTCAGCCACATTTCCCCGAAAAAGCCCGCCCACGCCCCCAAAACAAACGCAGACCTTGTCGGCTGGCGTCTATGGCCGACAAGGTCGTCAATTCTGAAGATTGCTCTGCAAGAAACGAGAGGAAGGATTCAAGGCGCTACCACAGCGCCGAAGAATCCGTCACCCAAACGCGGCAGCAACTGCGTGAAGGCTCAGCCTTCCGGGCAGCAACTGCGTGAAGGCTCAGCCTTCCGGGCAGCAACTGCGTGAAGGCTCAG
>JBJEUD010000139.1:9805-10608 GCA_051883655.1 Candidatus Faecivicinus sp.
CCTTCAATAGTCGTGGATGAGGGAGAAATTGCGGACGATGTAGTCGACGCCGCTCCATACGGTCATTGCGGCGGAGACGTACATGACTGCGTCGGCAATGATCACGCCGACCTGACCGCAGAGCGGCTCGCCGGAGACGGGCGTGAGCAGGAGCAGCAGGATCACTGCGGTCATCTGCGTCACCGTCTTGATCTTGCCCAGCCAGCCGGCCGCGATGACCTTGCCCGCGTCCGCGGCCACCAGCCGGAACCCGCTGATCGCAAACTCCCGCGCCAGCATCAGTATGCACACCCAGCTCGGCATGCGCCCCTGACCCACCAGCACCACCAGCGCGCTCATCACCAGCAGCTTGTCCGCGATCGGGTCGATGAACTTGCCAAAGTTCGTCACCAGCCCCCGCCGCCGCGCAATCTGCCCGTCCAGCATGTCCGTCAGCGACGCCGCGCAGAACACCACCAGCGCCACAATCTGCGCCCACTGCGCTTCCATCAGCGCAAATACCACAAACACCGGTATCATGCAGATCCTCAGCATCGACAGCCTGTTCGGTAAATTCACATCACACCTCCCCCAGGGGCTCTGCCCCTGGACCCCGCCAGAGAACCTGAGGTTCTCTGGACTCTCCCAGTCAATTTCCTTCGTTCGTGTTGGGATGGTTCGTTCCTGTTCGGGGGAAAATCGTGCCGCCGTGGTGGCGGCGCGATTTCCCGGTTGACCTCGCTTCAATGGGGGAACCGGGGCTCTGCCCCTGGACTCTCCCAGTCAATTTCCTTCGTTCGTGTTGGGATGGTTCGTTCCTGTTC
>JBJEUD010000139.1:10708-12215 GCA_051883655.1 Candidatus Faecivicinus sp.
GGGGGAAATCGTGCCGCCGGGGTGGCGGCGCGATTTCCCGTGTTGCTTTAGTCGATTACTTCGCCGTACAGATCGTAGGCCTCTGCGCCGGTGATTCTGACGTTGACGTATTCGCCGGGGGTCAGTTCGCGGTCGGCGTTCAGCCAGATGCAGCCGTCGCACTCGGGGGCTTCGTAGATGGAGCGACCGTAGGGGCGGCCCTCGTCGATGCCGTCCACCAGCACCTCGCAGGTGGTGCCGATGCGCGCCTCGTTGATCTCCATGGAGATGGACTGCTGGAGCATCATCAGCTGGTCGAGGCGGCGGTTTTTGACCTCCTCGTCGATCTGGTCGGGCATTTTTGCGGCGGGCGTGCCCTCCTCGGCGGAGTAGGTGAACGCGCCGAGGCGGTCGAACCGGGTTTCCTTGACGAAGTTCAGCAGCGTTTCGAACTGCGCGTCGGTTTCGCCGGGGAAGCCGACGATCATGGTGGTGCGCAGCAGGATGCCGCGCTTGCGGCACTCGGCCAGGCGCGATTTGATCCAGTCGGAGCTGCCGCGGCGGTTCATGCGCTTGAGCAGGTCGTCGTCGATGTGCTGCAGCGGCAGGTCGAGGTAGGGCGCGACCTTGGGCAGGCGCTGGATGGTATCGAGGAGCCGGTCCTCGGTGGAGTCGGGATAGCAATAGAGCACGCGCACCCAGTGGAGCTTTTCGATGGCGCTGACGGCCTCGAGCAGCTCGGGCAGGAGGTAGTGGCCGTCGCCGAGGTCGCAGCCGTAGCGGGAGGTATCCTGGGCGATGAGCGTGATTTCGGTGACGCCCTGATCGGCCAGGCGGCGGCACTCGTCGACGATATCGTCGAAGGGGCGCGAGGCATAGCGGCCGCGGATGAGCGGGATGGCGCAATAGGTGCAGCGGTTGTCGCAGCCGTCGGAGATTTTGACGTAGGCGGAATAGCCGGCGGAGGTGAGCACGCGGGGGGTGTTCAGGAAGCGCGGGCCGTTGGCGGTATAGCAGGGGCGGAGGTTCTTGTCGGCCTCGGCGAGCATTTCGGACAGGCGCGCGTACTCGGCCACGCCGAGGATGCCGTCGATTTCGGGGATCTCGTCCATGAGCGCGGTGGGGTAGCGCTGGGCGAGGCAGCCGGTGACGAAGAGTTTTTTCAGGTGGCCGGTTTTTTTGTATTGGGACATTTCGAAGATGGCTTCGATGGATTCTTCCTTGGCGGACTCGATGAAGCCGCAGGTATTGACGAAGATGATATCCGCTTCGGCGGGATCGGAGACGATTTCCATGCCCTGCTGGCGCAGCATGCCGAGGAGGTTTTCGGAATCGACCAGATTTTTGGCGCAGCCGAGAGAGACAAGGCCGACTTTGTTGTTCATGACGGTTCACCTCAGATTGATGTTTAACGGGGTAGTATTCGCCATGGACATGGGTTTTTCCTGCTTGTGAGCGAAGAAACCTCTGCCCAAACGCGGCAGCAGGAGAAGGAGTCCAGAGGGGATCATCCCCTCTGGCGGGGTGC
>JBJEUD010000140.1:0-11979 GCA_051883655.1 Candidatus Faecivicinus sp.
TATCCGACGATCTGCATGATCGGATCATGGCCTTTGGCTTTCAGGGCCTGATAGACCACTTCAATGATCTCTTCTGCGGACTCCGGAGCATCGACAGGAAGTCGGAAATGCCTTGTTTCATCCATTTTGCCGTTCATAGCGCACCGCCTTTCGAGCAAAGCATTTTCATACTCCTGCATTATAACACAACTTGGACAAAAATTCAAACATTTTCGTATCTTTGAACAAAAACTCTAAATACTGTTCGAAATGTCATGACCAACGGCATTGCAAGGAGCATTCCGACGATTCCCGCCAGGCCGGAACCGATAAAAATGGCCAGCAGAACGACTGCGGGCGAGAAGCCGGTCAGGCTGCTCATGATCCTGGGGGAGATCAACGCGCCGTCGATCTGCTGCACCAGCCAGAGCACGGCAACCGTGAGCAGTGCGGACTGCACCCCGCTTCCCAGCGCCATCAGCACTGCGGGAATGCCGCCGATGATTGGGCCGAAATAGGGAATCATATTGAGGATACCGATGATGATGCCCAGCACCAGCGCAGAGCGCACGCCGATCAGCGCAAGGCCGGCGGCGGCGAGCGCACCGACTGCGGCGGCAATCATGCCCTGTCCGCGCAGGTAGAGCTTCAGCTCGCGGCCTACGGCGTTGCCCATTCTTACGGCCGTTTTGCGCGCCGATCTGGGAACCAGCAGCTCAATGCGGATCAGCAGCCGGTCGCGGTCGCAGAGGAAGAAATACCCCAGCACGATCATCAGCGAAAGCCGATAGATCACATCTGCCAGACCGCCGGCAAAGCGGATGGTTTTCCGCGCGATGGCCGGCAGAGGATCGCTGCCGATGGAGGGTTTGGGCAGTTCGATTCCCGGCAGATGCGCTTCGATCCACTCCGCAGCCCTGCTGACCCAGACCTTCAGAAGCTCCACAGACGCCGGAAGCGCCTCCGTCAGCTGTATGACCTCCGAAATCAGCGAGGGCAGCAGCAGCCACAGCGCCAGCAGTGTTGTGCCAAGAATTGTCAAAAGAGCGAGGAGCGATGCCAGATTGCGGCTGAGGCTGCGCTCAAACACCCTGCACAGCGGTTCCACCAGGAAGGCGACCGCCGCCCCGCCGAACGCGATGACCAGCGCATTGATCAGCACTTGCCGCATCATGATAAATATGAAAAGAATCAATCCCAATGCGCCGGCGATGCGGCCTGCCTTTCGAAGTGACTGTGCATGGGTCCGAATCGACATCATCATGAGCTCAGGACTCCTCTCCTTTGAAATGGAATGGTGCGGCGGATAAGGCGCCGCACCATGCGGAAGATTAGAATTTGTTGGCGAGGTCGCCAGTCTTATCGGCGAGCCAGTGACCGGTCTTTTTCATCTGCTGATTCAGCCCTTTGGCGGACTGCCAGTTCATGATGCCGTACATCATGGCTGCCGAGCCTCCGATCACTGCGCCGGTAATCAGGCCCTTCATCATACCGCTCTTCATGGTCATCTTCCTCCTTTTCATTCTCGGCGGCGTCTACGATGACGTCGCCGGTTTCCCGGTTCAGGGTGAATCTGCTGATGCGCATGCGCCCGCTGAGCAGATCATCCCACAGGCCGCAGGAGAGCTCCAGCGCTTCCACGCGAAAGCTGAGTTCGTCGATCTCCGCTCCGGTGATTGCGCCGATTCGGCTGCCGTCGGTACCGACCGCCCGCCTGAACAGCGGCGGCGTTTTGCATCGCCTGCGCTTTCCGCAATCATCCGCCATCACGGCCACCTGTCCAAGCATGCCCAGGCTGTCCGCGGGGATGAAGCGGGTTCCCAACAGGCCGGCATCAATCCACACACCGAGAAGCTGCGTGAGATCTGTGGAGAGTTCCGCCTGAACCACCCGCCCGATCCTGTGGTTGTTGACCACGACAGGCAGTCCGATCAATGCGCGAAGCTTTCGCATGAGCATGCCTCCGTTCTCCCTGAATCCGGCATGGGTAGTATTCGCAGCCCATGGGTTTTCAAGCAAGACAAAATTTGTCGCGCAAGGGCGGTTGAATGCGAATGTATAACATGTTATAATAGATTTGCGGAATTCGGAAATTCTATTACCGGAATCGACACAGTTTTGACAAACATTTCTGCTATTTTGATACGAGCCAAAGGGGGGATTTGTCATGGAAGAATATCGCAGCGGCTATAAAATTCTGGTGGCGGATGACGATGTGAATGTTCACAGGTCGCTCAACGCCTATTTCAAGCGCGAAGGCTATCAGCTGCTGTCTGCCTATGATGGCGAGGAGGCCATCCATTATGTGCGGCAGGCGCGTCCGGACATCGTCCTGCTGGACATCATGATGCCCAAGCAGGACGGCCTTGTGGTCTGCCGTGAAATCCGAAAGGAATCCAATCTGCCGATCATCATGCTGACGGCCAAGGGAGAGGAATTCGACAAGCTGCTGGGCCTGGAGCTGGGCGCTGACGACTATATCACCAAGCCATTCAGTCCGCGCGAGGTGCTGGCCCGGATCAAGGCTGTACTGCGCCGGATGCGCGAGATGAAAGAGCAGGATCAGAGCGCGAGGCTCGTGGTAGGCAATCTGGACATCGATATGAGCGCCTTTATCGTGCGCCTGAACAACAAGGTTGTGCCGTGCACGCCCAAGGAGACGGAGATTCTTTGGACACTGGCGAGCAACCCCGGCATGGTTTTCAGCCGCGAACACCTGCTGCAGAGCATCTGGGGCTACGACTTCCTGGGGGATACCCGCGCTGTGGACAGCCACATCAAGCGCATCCGCGCCAAGCTCTGCGTCGAGGGCAACAGCTGGGATATCAAAACCGTCTGGGGCGTCGGATACAGGTTTGAAATCATTGAGTAAGGCATTCGCGAGGTAAAATCATGCACAGGCCGCATCCGTTTAGAAACTGGACGATCGGACAGAAGACGATGTGCAGTCACCTGACGATTGCCTGTCTTTCCATCCTTGTCGCAACGGTGCTTTGCTATATCTTCGGCTATCAGTATACCCGAAACAGCGTCATCGATGAGCTGAAGCGGCAGGCCACCGTCATCGCTCAGAAGGAGAGCTCCCTCATCTCGATGGAGCGATCCTCCAGGGGATATGTCGTGGATGTGTACCAGACCATGTCCAATGCGTCCGTCTTCTTTGTGGACCAGGATGGCGAGGCTGTGCGCATGCAGCGCTACACGCCCAAGTCTTCCGGCGTTCAGAAGACGCCTTCGGACGGCTCCGCGCCTTCCGAGTCCCTGGCGGAGTACAGCATCGTCGAGGTGCTGGACAGCATTGACCGGCAATTCATCAATCGCGTGCTCAACGGCGAAACGGTAACCGCCATGCAGCGGTTCATGTTTGCCGGAGGGGTGATCGTCTTCGCCGGAGCGCCGATTACAAATGAAAACAGTGAAACCATCGGCGGCGTGATTCTGGCGCAGCCGGTGGGGATCGTTCGCGCAATCAGCCGCGAACTGGCCGCGCTGCTGTTGATTGCGGCGGCCATTGCCATCGCATTGGCAATTCTGCTGGCGATCGGCCAGACGCGCATGCTTGTGCTGCCCATCCAGCGCATGACGCGCGCCGCGCGGCGAATGGCGGACGGCGATTACGGTCATCGCATTGCGAACAACTCCAACGACGAAATCGGTCAGCTGGGCCGAACGCTCAACACGCTGTCCCTGCGCCTGCTGGAAACCATCGAATCCCTGCGCGAGGAGCGCGATCGCCTCGAGCTTGTCATTGGAAGCATTGAAGAGGGCATTCTTGCCGTGGATCGCGAAATGCACGTTGTGCATTTCAACATGGCTTTTCTGGAATTGATGGAGCTGGAATCGGTGGACGGCATCGCCGACGAATCCCGCGCGGACGCCGCCAGTCTGAACGGCGCGCTGCGGCAGGTGATGGAGCGCGGCGAGAGCGTCAAGCAGCAGTGGAACAATCCCTCTCAGCGCGTCATTCTGGCAGAGGTTTCGCCGATTTGCGATTCTGAAAATCCCATCGGCGCGGTCTGCCTGCTGACGGATGTTTCCGAATCCCAGCGGCTCGAACAGCTTCGCAGGGACTACGTGGCCAACATTTCCCACGAGCTTCGCACGCCGCTGACCGGAATTCGAGGCATGATCGAACCGCTGATGGACGGATATGTGGATACGGACGAGGAGCGGATGAACTGCTATTCCGTAATCCAGAAGGAGACGGTTCGCCTGGAGAAGCTGGTGGGGGAGATGCTGGACATGTCCCGCCTGCAGGACGGCCGGGTGACGCTGGAACTGGAACCGATGGAACTGCCGGGGATTCTCGAGGCGGCGGTTCGCAGCATGCAGCGCCTGGCGGAGGATGCGGGCATAGAGCTGGTCATTGAAACGGATGATTCCAGGCTGGAGTGCATGGGCAACGAAGATCGGATTATGCAGGTTCTGATTATCCTGCTGGACAACGCCCTTGGTTTCACGCCGCGCGACGGCACAGTAACCGTATTTGCCCGGGAGGAGGAACGGCGAATCGTCGTCGGCGTCCGGGATACGGGCTGCGGCATTGAGCCCAAGGATCTGCCGCTGATCTGGGAGCGCTTCTACAAGGCGGATCGATCCCGGATGCGCACAAAGGGAACCGGCCTCGGCTTGTCCATTGCCAAACTGGTTGTCGAACTGATGGGCGGAGAAATCTCGGTCCGAAGCGAAATCGGACGCGGCTCGGAATTCAGCTTCACGCTGAACAAAGTCAGGCATTAAAGTACAGAGGATCGCTGTTTTCGTGCAGCGATCCTTTTTCAGGGCGGAAAGCCGCGTTTTTTTGTCTCTGTCATTGCAATGTTTGTCTGGATGTGATAGAATATAAGTTGGTAAATTGGCATAATGAGGCGATAAAATGCGTATATATCCCCCGAAAGAGAGACTGGACTTGCTGACAGCGGACCGCCGTGCGCTGCACCGCATTCCTGAGCATGGGTATGATCTGTTTAAGACGCGCGCATACCTCCGCGAGCGCCTTTCCGATATGAAGCCGGACGTGCTTGAAGCCTGTGATGAGGGCATCAAGGTCGTCTTCTGCGCCCAAAATCCGCAATCCGGCGCCATCGCACTTCGCGCGGACATGGACGCACTGATGCTGCCTGAGAGGACGAACCATGACTTTCCCTCGGAGCATGCTGGGATGATGCATGCCTGCGGACACGACGGCCACATGGCCGCCATGCTGATGGTCGCCCGGATTGTCGCCGGCCGCCGCGAGGAGCTGAAGCGCGACGTGGTCTTGCTGTTTCAGCCGGCGGAGGAGAGCCTTGGCGGCGCAAAGCGCATGATCGATGCCGGCGCCATGATCCATCCCGCCGTCTCCGAGGTCTACGGAATGCATATCATGCCGTCCCTTCCCATGGGGACGATCGGCTGCTGTTCCGGCCCCATGATGGCTGCGGTGGACACCCTCGAGGTGGAGATCTGCGGCAAATCCGCCCATGGAGCAACGCCGCAGCTGGGCAACGACGCAATCATGGCCATGGCGCATTTCATCCTCAACGCGCAGGCCGCGCTTACCCGCCGCATCGGGCCGCTGGAACCGGCAGTGCTCACCGTCGGCAGCGTGGAATCCGGAAAAGTCTACAACATCATTTCGGAGCGCGCTCGGATCAAGGGCAATCTGCGCACCTATTCGCCGGAGGTCAGCCGCCGGGCGCTGAAGGTCGTCGCGGATGCGCTCGCTTCCGCCGATCTGCTCTACGACACAAAGAGCGAGATGCGCGTACTCCAGTCCTATCCGCCGGTGATCAACGACGCGGCATGCGTCGAGCGCGTACATACCTGCGCGGATGTGGCCTATCAGACCATCGAACCGGTGGCGATTTCGGAAGATTTCTCCGAGTTTGAACGGTGTGTGCCGGGCGCATACTTCTTCTGCGGATGCGCCGAGGGCGAACATCAGGAGCTTCTGCACAGCGATCGCTTTGATTTTAACGAAAGCGCGCTGCTGCTGGGCGTGGAAGTGTTTGAAAAACTGATCTTCGGAGGTGCGCAATGAGCGCATATGGCGATTTTGCCGGGCTCTACGATCAGCTGATGGATGATTTCGATTATCCGGGATGGGCGTCCTATTATCTCGATCTGCTGCAGCGCGCAGGCGTCGCGCCGCGCAGCCTTTGCGATTGCGCGTGCGGCACGGGATCGCTGTCGATTCCGCTTGCGGCGCGGGGAATCCGCGTTACAGGCGTGGACCTCTCCGAAGAAATGCTGCGCGTTGCCGCGGACAAGGCGCGCCGCAGCGGTGTGCAGCTGATGTTCGTGCGCCAGGACATGCGCAGGCTCAGCCTTCCGCGCCCGGTGGACGCGCTGATCTGCGGATGCGACGGCGTCAACTACCTGCTGACCGACGATCATGCGATGGAATTCTTCCAGCGCGCGCACTCCGCGATTCGCCCCGGCGGTGCGCTGGCATTCGATGTCTCCTCCGCGTACAAGCTCGAGCATGTGCTCGGCGACAATTTTTTCGGCGAGGAGCGCGACGAGGTTGCCTATCTGTGGTTCAACCGTTGGAATCCGGACGCACGGACGGTTCGGATGGATCTGACGTTTTTCCGCCAGGCGGACAACGGCCTCTATCGCCGCTTTTCCGAAACACACGTGCAGCGCGCCCACGATCCGCAGCGATTGAAGGAGCTGCTGGAGCAATCCGGCTTTGTGCAGGTCAGTATTTATGGCGACCGGACGTTCGATCTTCCAAAATCCGATGAACTGCGCATTCACTTGACTGCAGTGCGCGAATAGAATGAGAAAGGAGCAGTCCCATGAATCTGGATGGACTTTATCATATTTCTCTGATGGGCGGTCAGGCCCGCGCAATTCTCATTGAGAGCACCCAGCTCGTTCAGCGCGCCAAGGACATTCACGGATTGTCCAAGACGGCGACGGCTGCGCTGGGGCGCACGCTGACCGCAACCGTCATGATGGGCAGCATGCTGAAGGGCGACGACGAGAGCGTCAGCGCCCAGATCAAGGGCGGCGGCCCCATCGGAACGGTGCTGGCCGTCGCGCACGGCGATTGCACCGTCAAGGGCTATGTCGACAATCCTGCGGTGGATCTGCCGCGCGCGGGCAAAAAGCTTCCCGTCGGCGCGGCAGTGGGCAAGGATGGAAAACTGACCGTCATCAAGGATATGCACTTGCGCGAACCCTACGTCGGCCAGGTCAACCTGGTATCCGGTGAAATTGCCGAGGACTTTGCGATGTACTTCACCGCTTCGGAGCAGACGCCCTCTCTGGTATCGCTGGGCGTGCTTGTGTCCGAGGAGCGCGTTGAGGCCGCAGGCGGTCTGATCATTCAGATCATGCCCGGAGCCAGCGAAGCGGCCATTGCCTCGATTGAAGCCAGCGCGGGCATGTTCATGGATATTTCCGGGACCATGCGGGAATATCATCTGAAGGACTCGGTTCAGCAGCTGCTGCTTCACCTTGAACCTGAAATTCTCGAAACGCGCATGCCGCGCTATGCCTGTAACTGCGGGCGCGAGCGCATTGAGCGGATGCTGATCACCCTGGGAGCTGATGAGCTCGAGGATATGATCCGAACGCAGCACGGTGCACAGGTGGACTGCCACTTCTGCAACAAGCGCTATGAATTCAGCGAAGACGATTTGAAATTGCTGCTTCAGGCAGCGACAATCCGGGAGGGCCAATGAGCTACAATCCCAAAGTCGTTCCTTTTAATCGGAGCTCTGCCTATGTGCACCACCGCGCCATGATCAACCGGCGGGAGAACAATGCTGTCGACGCGCTTGAGCTGATGCGGCATGCCGTGGAGCGCGCCCCGGAGAACCGGGAATATCAGCTGGATCTGGCGGAGCTCTACTGCGAAATGGGCTGTCACGAGCAGTCCAATCAGTTGCTTCTGGACATGCTCGCGCAGCAGGACGCGCCGGCGGAGTGCTATTATGGGCTCGCGCTGAATCAGCTGGGCATGAACGATCTCGATGGCGCGAGGCATTCGCTTCAGCTCTACCGGAATGCGGATCCAAACGGCGCGCATGCCTATGAGGTCAGCAGGCTCGCTTCCGAGCTGGAGCTCTTCGGCGCGATGAACCGGCCGGTGAATCGCAAGCTGTACCGTGCCATGCGCGTGGCGGAAAACGCCTGCGAGGTGCTGCAGAACGGCGATGCCCACCGGGCGAAGCGGCTGTTTGAGCGCAGCCTGGCGCTGTCTTCGGAACAGTATGAAATGCGCGCCATGTATGCCATGACGCTGATGATGTGTGGGGACGATGACGCCGCCAGACAGGAAGCGAATTGTGCCGCCGAGGGCTTTCCGCCATCTCTGCGCGCGATGTGCGTCGCCTCACAGGTCTTCTCCGCGCTGGGCGATCACGATCGCGCCCGAAAGCTGCTGCTGAAGGTGATGGAGGAGCATCCGGTCGGTGTGGAGCTCAGGCTGCTGATCTATGCGCTGAGCGAAATCGATATGCACGAAGAGATTGCGGAATGCGCGCGTATTGCGCTGCAGGAGACCCCCTATGACCGCCATCTTCTTCACATCCGCGCGACAGCGCTCTTTCATCTCGGAACGCCGGATCGCCATGTGGAGCGATTCTGGCAGCGGATTCTCCGCATCGATCCCGAGGACAGCATTGCCCGATTCTATCAGGAGGCGTGTGCGAGGGGCGAGCTGTCCGCCAACGCGCCGTCCTATGTCTATCAGGTTCCCGATTCCGAATGCCAGCGGCGCGCGATATGGTTGTCCCAGCAGATGGAAGGCGGCCTGGTCGGCGTGCAGGTGCGGTGGAAGGAGGATCCCGCCTTCCGCAAGATGATCCTCTGGGCTGCGCAGACCGAGGACGAGAAACTGCGCCGCGTGGCAGTGACCGTCATTGCGGCCATGGAGGACGAAAAAGCCCAGAGCTCCATCCGATCGCTGATGTTCAACCGGGAACTGCAGATGGATCTGCGGCTCCATGCGGCATCGCTTCTCAAGCTTCGCGGCGCGGATATGAAGGCGCTGTTTCCAACCGAGCGCTCCGTGAACAGCGCGATGCTGCCCGATGCAGAGGAGCTGCTGGACGATCTGCTGGTTGGCGAACGCCAGCTGATCCGCTATGCCGGCGCGATTCTCGAACAGGATTACGGCATTTCCGAGACATCTGTGCTTGCCCTGATGTGGGCGCTGTACAGGCGGAATCGCGGCCTGCGCTTCGATCCGCTGGTCAATGCAGAGGCGGCGGCAGCGGCGCTGGTATACAATTATCTGTCAATGCATGGCCGCACCCCTTCGATTGAGAGACTCACAAGGGAATTCGGCTGCTCCCGTCGAAAGCTGGTCTATTATGCGGGCCGCATTGCCGATATACTCGAACGCTTGGAAGGAGATACAGACGATGAAAATCCATGATTTCGACGCGAAGTTTTTTGAATATGCGCAGACCTGGATGGCGCTTCATCCCGGAATGACGGAAAAGCAGGTGGAGGAGAGCTACAACGAGATTATGCTCAACTTCCTCAATGCGCCTGCGCAGTGGCTCAACGGTGAAACGCCTGGCTCGTATTTCAACCGCTATGATCAGCCGAAGGATCTGATGAAGCTGATCGAGGAGTATGACAAGCGGGATATCGGCCTGCCCGAGCCGCTGTATGCGCGCATCGTCTCGCTGGGCGAGGTTTGCGCAGAGCAGCTCACCCGCATCGCCTCCGACGAGAGCAAGCCGGAATCGCTGCGCGCATCGGCCATCGCCATGCTGCGGGATATCGGCACCGATGCGCCGCGCTCGCTGTTTGTCGATCTCGCCTGTCGCTGCGAGGAGCCCAATGAGCTGAGCGAGATGGCGTCCGATATACTGTCCGCTTCGGATGCGTCGGTGGTCGATGAGCTCCTGAATCGCTATGACGATGCTCCGGAATATGCGCAGACGCTGATTCTGGACATCTGCTGCAATTTCCCCGGCAATCCGAAGCTGTTTGATCATTGTCTGGACAAATTGCGCAATCGCCCGGAAATGCGCGCCTATTATGCCTCTCTTCTGGGCAAACTGGGGGATCCGCGCGCCATCGAACCTCTGCAGAGCTTCCTGACGCTGAGCGATCTGACGTATCTGGATTACATTGAACTGCGCAATGCGATCGAAAGCCTCGGCGGCGAAGTCTCCGAGGATCGCACCTTCTATGGCGATCCCGACTACGAGGCCATGCGCAATATCTGATCGAAATCGACCAATCGAAGGGATGGGGAAGGGATGTACTGCTCGCAGTGCGGAAAAAAGGTTGCGGAGAACATGCTGTTCTGCCCGTTTTGCGGGTCTCCCATCGTGATACCGGAGCAGGATGATGTCCTGCCTGCCGAAACGGAAAAGGGAACGGCAGAAAATCGCGCGGTACAGGCGAAATCTGCAGATATGTCGAACGGGGAGGCGCGGCCTGCAGACAACGATTTCTGGGAAAATGATATTCCGGAATCGATTGATGTATCTGAAAACTCCGCGGGAGAGTTTGTTCCGCTCGATATGGATGCCATTGAAGTGGATCAAGGCGAGCGGCCTTCCGCTGCAGCCAGGCCTGAGGCGCCTTCGGAGCTCAGCGAGATTCTGAATCGACAGCTGCGCACTGAACCGGTTCATCTCGACGGGCACAGCCCGGATCTGAACGGTTCGCGCCGGTCGAATTCCAATTCCGCGCGGCATAATTCCCGCAAGGCTGCGGACACATTCGTTCCTCTGAAGAAATTCGATTCCGACGATATTTTCCTGGACGGCGGCGATTCGGACGATTATGAGGACTACGATGACTACGAAGAGGATTACGAAGAGCGCGATGATGGCGGATTCCTGATGCGCCACATTCGCAGTCTGGTGACGCTCGCGCTCTGCGCGGTGGTGATTGCCGTCGTCATGGGCTGGGCATTTTCCGCCGGAGGTCAGCACTCCCTTGCGCGCGCGGGCCTCGCATGGACGCCTTCCGCCTATGCAGACCTGGCATATACCGCCTATCAAAGCGGAAGCTACGCGGTTGCTGCCAACTATTATTCTCAGGCGCTGAACCGGGATTCCAACAACTACAATTATGCCAACTCTGCAGGCATAGCCTATTATATGGCGCAGAACCTGACGCAGGCCGAACAGATGGCACGCCTTGCCATCGGCATCAATCCGTCCCGGGCCGAGGCCTATCAGCTTCTCCTGCGCCTCTATCCGGAAGCATCGACCCGACCCGAAGAAGTCCTGGCAATTCTTCAGTCCGGCTATCAGCTGACCGGAGATCCCACACTGAACGTCCAGTAATGGATATTTTTGATGCGAAAAGGAGGGAACTGCATTGAAAAAACTGTTGATCTTGTTGCTTGCACTGCTTTGCCTCTCTACTTCTTGTCTGGCCGAGTCGCTTCCGAGGGTAGGCGCGGAGGCGCCGGATTTTGAAGTGGTGCTGACAAATGGTGAAACCTTCCGGTTGTCTGAACAGCGCGGCAAGATCGTGCTGATCAACATCTGGGCGACATGGTGTAGTCCCTGCGTCGCCGAGATGCCCGAGATTGAGCAGCTCTCGAAGGATTATGCGGATGATCTCGTGGTCATCGGCATCAACTGCGGAGAATCGGAGGAAACGATCGTCGATTTCGTGAATGCAAACGGATATTCCTATCTGTTTGCGGCGGACCCCGAATACGAAATTTCCGGTAAGCTCTATCCGACAATGTCGATTCCCTATACGGTCATCGTCAATGCGGAGGGCGTCATCACTCAGCTGCACACGGGCGGCGGCGTCGGAATGTATGAAGTTCTGGAAGGCTATGTCCAGGATGCGCTGAATACCCCAAAGACGACCGAGTCCGGCGTGGAGATTCTGGCCTGAAGGATCAGCGCCCGGCATTTATGCTGCGTGAAAATTTTTGATAAAAAGCCTTGATTTTCAGATGATTGCCTGATATAATTAGAAGACGTATGAGGCAATCATTTGCCGGTGTGGCGGAATGGCAGACGCACCGCACTCAAAATGCGGCGGAGAGATCCGTGCCGGTTCGAGTCCGGC
>JBJEUD010000141.1:0-2135 GCA_051883655.1 Candidatus Faecivicinus sp.
ACCTGCACCTGCAGCGGCGTGTTGCCGATCAGGCGCATCAGCTGGGTCTCGGTGGCCTCCTTGGTGGGCATCAGGTTCAGCACGGCGATGTGCAGCGGGCGGATGTCCTGGTGGGAGCTGCGCATATGGGTCATCACAAAGATGTTTTCCGAGGCGAGAATTCTGGCCGCGGGCAGCGCGTCGGGAATGCAAACGGGCATGGGCTTCCTCCTTGGAAGAACGTCCCTGAATGGGGCGATAATTTACATATCTTCGATCAGAGCATACCATTTCGGGTGGAATTTGTCAAGAAGGGCGATTGCCCGGGGAAAATTCTCCTGACGAAGCCGGCATTTGCCGCGCGGCTTTCGGAATATCGACGGAGAATGAAACATACAATTTTGGTAGAAAGCGGATGGGGTGATGGGATGAAGACGAAGAATGCGGAATTGATGCATGATCTTCGGATGCCTTTGCAGCTGATGGTGAGCTGCGCGCAGCTGCTGGAGATGGAGGTCGGCGAGAACGAGCGGGCGCGCGGATACGTGCAGATGCTGCTGGGCAACGCCATGGAGATGCAGCGGATGCTGTCGGGGGCAATGGAGCGGCTGCGGCCGGAGACGGGACCGGCGCGATATGTGCGCAGCGATCTGGTGGCCCGGACCTGGGATTCCTTCACGCGCTGCCAGCTCTACGCGGAGCGCAAGGGCATTCAGATGAACTTCTACGCCAACACCGACCGGCTGGAGCTGGCACTGGACGAGGAGAAGTTCAGCCGGATCCTGCTCAATCTGGTCTCGAACGCGCTGAAATTCACGCCCGAGGGCGGCCAGGTGCGCATTTCCGTTCGCGCGCTGGGGGATTTCGCCGAGGTGGAGGTGGCGGACAACGGCTGCGGAATCGCCTCCGACCGGCTCAACGCCATCTTCGAACTGCACGAGACCGACGGCGGCTATGGCTACGGACTTTACATTGCCAGGGAGTACGCGCGTCAGATGGGCGGCTCGCTGCGGGTGACGTCCAGGCCGGGCGAGGGCAGTGCGTTCACGCTGCGCATTCCCGTGCGCTCGGTGAGCGCGGCACAGCAGGAGAATTCCGCGGGCTGATCGGATTGAGCGCCGCGTTTGGACATAGATCGGGAGCGCGCGCGGCTCCCGAAGCGCGGGCGGCGGCCTCATTTGAGACCGCCGCTTGTTTTCGCGAAAAAAATGTGGTACAATGTCGCAAACGAAAGGAGTGGCTCGGCATGAAGATTTACGGTTCCGAAATTTGCAGTGGCTGCAGGGCGTTCAAGGCGCTGATGGCGGAGCGCGGCTTTGAAGCGGAGTTCATAGAGATCACGGAAAACGTGGCGAATCTGCGCGCATTTTTGAAGCTGCGCGACACGCAGAAGTGCTTTGATTCCATCCGCGCGGAAGGGCGCATCGGCATTCCGGTGTTTGAAAACGACGACGGCGAGATCACGCTGGACGAAAACGTCGCGCTGTCCTGGATCGGTCAGCCACCCATGGAGGAAGAGGCGCCCGGCTGCGCCAGCTGCAAGTGATCGGCCCGGAGGCGCGCGATTTCAGCAGGCAAAACATGAAGCCGGCGGCACATGCCGCCGGCTCGATTTATTGTGACACCGTCTGTTTTTTCGGCAGCGATACGGTGAACCGCGTGCCGATTTCCTCGCGCGAGAGGACCTCAAAATAGCCGTCGTGCCGGTCGACGATCCACTTGGCGATGGCCAGTCCCAGGCCGGAGCCGCCGCTGTTGCGGCCGCGGGCGGGGTCGGAGCGATAGAACCGGTCGAAGATGTGGATTACGTCGTCCTGGCGGATGCCGATGCCCTCATCCTGCACGGCGAACCGCGCGCAGTCGGCATCCTCGGAGACGGACAGCGCGATCTGACCGCCCTTCGGCGTGTACTTCCGGGCGTTTTCACACAGCACGCGGGCGCACTGCTTGAGCATTGCCGCGTCCGCGGTGACGGAGACCTCCGGGCCGCTGCGGAAGATCCACACGTGGTCCGGGTCGATCATGGCGCTCTCCTCGCAGACCTCGCGGATCAGTTCGTTGAGGGAGAGGGGCTTGGGCTCGAAGGGATTGCGCCCGATTTCGCCCCGGGCCAGGAACAGCAGCTCCTCCACCAGCTTCTTCATGTAGTCCGATTC
>JBJEUD010000142.1:0-11830 GCA_051883655.1 Candidatus Faecivicinus sp.
TGGGGCGCGGGGAGGGCTTCTTTTTCTCTAAAAAGAAGTCCTCCCCGCAGTCACCCCGTAACCCCCCGTCTCTCCCCGCTTACAGCTTCAGGAGGTTGTCGAGGCTGACCTTGCAGCTGTCGAGGGGCGGGAGGGTGTACTCCTCCTGCTCGACGATGAAGTGTTCGGTGCCGATCTTCTGGCCGAGGGCGATGATGGCTTCGAAGTCGAGGATGCCGGCGCCGCACTCGACGTTGGCCTTGCGGTCGGGGCCGAGCTCCTTGAGGTGCATGAGGGGCTGGCGGCCGGCGTACTTGCGGATATAGCGGATGGGGTCATAGCCGGCGTAGGCGACCCAGAAGACGTCGAACTCGGCGAAGACGTCGGGCTCGACGTTGTTGAGGACGGTCTCCATGAGCACCTCGCCGCCATCGACGACGAACTCGTGGGCATGGTTGTGATAGCCGAGCTTCAGCCCGTGGGGGCGGAGCTTGCCGGCGGTTTCGTTCATGACCTCGGCGAAGCGCAGGGCGTCGTCGCGGGTCTTCATGTCCTGCCAGGGGCAGACGAGGTACTTGTTGCCGACGGCGAGGGCCATTTCGATCTCGGCGTCCAGCTCGGCTTCGGTCTTGGGCAGGCCGCCGATGTGGGAGCCATAGGCCTCGAGGCCGTTGTCCTTGAGCAGCGCGGCCATCTCGGCCGGCTTGAGTCCGCCGTAGCCCGCGAACTCCACGCCCTTGTAGCCCATCTTCGCGACCTTTTCCACGGTGCCGCGGAAGTCCTTTGCCATCTCATCGCGCAGCGAATACAGCTGCAGACCCACATTCTTCAAAAGCATTTTTATGACTCCTTCCAATCGATGATCACGCCGAGATAGGCGTTGCGATCCTTATTGACCTCGAGGTAGACCTTCACGGCCTCCTCGGGCGTGACGATGTGCGAGACCAGCTCGGCGGTGTGCAGCTTTCCCTGTCGAATCAGGTCGAAGCACACGCAGGTGTTGCGCTCGATGGAGTGCTTCACATAGCGCTCGCGGGTGGTGGGCAGGCGCCACTCGTGCGCGCCCTTGAAGGTCACGCTGCCCAGATCCTCCAGGTGGCTGTAGCGCAGCACGCCGGCCAGATTGGTCTGATAATCTCCGCGGGGCGTGCCCAGGAAGATGATCTCGCCGTGATAGCCCACCAGCTTCAGGCAGCTCTCGCCGCAGGCGGGAATGCCGGTGGCCTCGATGACGGTGTTCGCGCCGGCGCCGCCGGACAGCTCCTTCACGGCGGCCTCGGCCTCGTCGGGGGCGACGGTCCTGTCAATGCCGACCTTCGCGGCCAGCTCGCGGCGATGGAGCGCGGGATCGATGCCGATCACCGTCGCGCCGGACAGCTTCGCCAGCTGCGCCGCCATGATGCCCACCAGGCCCAAACCGGACACCACCACCAGGTCGCCCAGCTCGATTTCCGACACGCGCACCGCGGTGAACGCGATGGTGGCCATGCGCACCATCGGAACAAACCGGATGTCCAGGCCCTCCGGCACCCTTGCGATCAGATTCCAGGGGTTCGGGCTGGTGATCTGATAGCGGCAGTGCATGCCATAGTGAAACACGATGTCGCCGGGCTTGTAGTCCATGCCCTCGCCCGCCTCCAGCACCTTCGACACGCAGCAATAGCCCGGCACCGCGGGCATCTTGAACCAGTCCTCTCCGCCGGACAGGCAGGCCAGCTCCGTGCCCGTGCTGATCAGCGAATACTGGGTCTCCACCAGCAGCTCGCCCTTGCCGGGCTTCAGCGCCGCGTCCTCCTTCTGAAGCGACACCTGCCAGGGCGCCTCAAAAACGATCTTCCGATTGTTCACGTCTGTTCCCTCCCGTATTTTCATCGCATTGCGCCTGCGATTGCGTTCCCGTTCCATTATAGCACGCTTTCTTTACAAATGCTATGCCCTATTTTCCATTTTTCGACAGGCGGAAACTGATGAACATTTCATGAACATCTTCCCCTCCCCTATTGACAGGCGCAGTCCGGGGGACTATAATATCTTCCAGTAATAGCTTTCATGGAAAGATATTTACACATTGGAAAGGAAGGACCCATATGTTCGGCAACAAAATGCACAAAGTGGAAAAGGCGATTGAAAAGAACAAGGGCGACGTGCTGGTGGGACTGCTGACCGACAAGGACGATTCGGTGCGCCTGGCGGCCATCGACGGACTGGGCAAGACCAAAAGCAACGAGGGCACCAACCCGCTGATCAACCTGCTGCACGACCCCAGCGCGGAGGTGCGCAAGCATGCGGCGAGCGCGCTGGCCGCCATCGGCGACGTGCACGCCAAGGCCCACATCTCCCATGCGCTGAGCGTGGAAAAGGACGCGGACGCGAAGTCCGCCATGCAGGCGGCGCTGGGCCAGCTGAAGGACTATTGACCCCTTGACTTTTCTCCGGTCGTTCGGATATAATCAAGGCGCATCCAACCCGGAGAGGGAGGGCTTTATGGATTACCGAGCACTGGCCGAGGAACTGCTGGCCGCCATGGCCTATCAGACCATGCCCACGGAGGAGCCCAAGCAGCTCAGCGTCGGGGAACGCGGCATTCTGAACTACCTGCACTACCACAACAACGACGCCTTCGCCGGCGAGATCAGCCGCGACCTGGGCATCACCACCGGCCGCACGGCCATCGCGCTGAAGAACCTGGAGAAGAAGGGGCTGATTCAGCGCAGCGCCTCCGAGACCGACCGGCGCTGCGTGGTGGTGCGCATCACGGAGGCCGGCTCGCAGGCCGCGGAGGCGTTCCGCCTGCGCGTGCTGGATTCCGTGGAGGACGTGCTGCGCGCCCTGGGGGAGCGCGACGCGCCGGAATACGTCCGACTGGTCAAGCGCATCGCAGCGATGGAGATCAACCGGCGCGGATGAGCGGCGGGCGGAACGAACACTCTCCTAAATACACAGCTGAAACGGGTACCGGCATACAGCCGGTACCCGTTCTGTTGTTTCAAAAAGCCTTTTTCGACACTTTCGATGAAAGATCGGGCGTGAAGGCAATCCCGGAAATCCGCCCTTCCGTCCGCCTCATGCGCGCCCGGGCTTATTTCAGCTTCTCCTCCGCGCGGGCGATCTGCCTCTGCACGGCCTCCGGCGCGGGCCCGCCCTCCAGATTGCGGCGGTTGACGCAGTTGAGCAGGTCGATGGCCTCGTATACGCCCTCGTCGAAGGCGTCGCTGGCGGCCTTGTAGGTCTCCAGGGGCAGCTGCTCCAGCGTCGTGCCCTGCTCCACGCAGGCTCTGACCAGCGCGCCGGTGATGCCGTAGGCGTCCCGGAAGGGAATGCCCTTGCTGACCAGATAGTCGGCGCAGTCGGTGGCGTTGATGAAGCCGCCGGCGGCCGCCTTGCGCATGTTCTCCGGGTGGAACGCTGCCGTGCGCAGCATGGGCGCGAGCACCTCGAGGCACAGCGCGGCGGTGTCGATGGCGTCGAACAGCGCCTCCTTGTCCTCCTGCATGTCCTTGTTGTAGGCCAGCGGCAGCGCCTTCATGGCGGTCAGCAGCGTGGTCAGATCGCCGTAGACGCGGCCGGTCTTGCCGCGCACCAGCTCCGTGATGTCCGGGTTCTTCTTCTGCGGCATGATGGACGAGCCCGTGGAGAACGCATCCGACAGCGTGACGAACCTGAACTCCCAGCTGCACCACATGCAGATCTCCTCGGAGAACCGCGACAGGTGCATCATCAGAATCGACAGGTCGCCCAGCAGCTCCAGCGCGAAGTCCCGGTCGGACACGCCGTCCAGGCTGTTCTGTGCAATGCCGTTCATGCCCAGCAGCTCCGCCACGCGCCGCCGGTTGAGCGGATACGTGGTGCCCGCCAGCGCGCCGGAGCCCAGCGGCGAAACCAGGGTGCGCTTGCGGCAGTCCGCCAGGCGGTCGATATCCCGCAGCAGCATCTGCACATAGGCCATCAGATAGTGGGCCAGCGTCACCGGCTGCGCCCGCTGCAGATGGGTGTAGCCCGGCATCACCGTGTGCAGGTGCTGCTTCGCCACGTCGACGAACGCCCGGGCCAGCTCCTTCGCCAGCGCGATCAGCCGTTCGGTCTGGTCCGCCAGATACAGCCGGACGTCCAGCGCCACCTGATCGTTGCGGCTGCGGCCGGTGTGCAGCTTCTTGCCCGCCGCGCCGATGCGCTTCGTCAGCTCCGCCTCCACGAAGGTGTGAATGTCCTCGCAGCTCATGTCGATCTCCAGCGCGCCGGAATCGATCTCCGCCAGAATCCCCTTCAGTCCCTCCACGATCTGCGCGCTCTCCTCCGGCGTCACCACGCCCACCTCGCCCAGCATCGTCGCGTGGGCGATGGAGCCCGCGATGTCCTGCCGGTACATCCGGGAATCAAATCCGATGGACGCGTTCAGTGCGTTCAGCTTCTCGTCCACCTGCCCGGTCATTCTGCCTGCCCATAGCTTCATGTTCCATTCCTCCAGACTTGAAAACGGGCTATCCCGATCGGGGATAGCCCAGTATGCCGATTTGCGGTTTCGATCAGTTCAGACCGTTCTTGGCCTTCATCTTGGCGTAGACCTTGGTGGGCAGGCCGAACAGGGAGATGAAGCCCGCGGAATCGGCCTGGTTGTAGACGTCGTCCTCCTCGAAGGTGGCGATCTCGGGATCGTACAGGGAGTAGGGGCTGGTCATGCCCGCGCCGATGATGTTGCCCTTGTAGAGCTTCAGCTTCACGGTGCCGGTCACGGTCTCCTGGGTCTTGGTGGCGAAGGCGGACATGGCCTCGCGCAGCGGAGAATACCACTGGCCGTTGTAGACGACGTCGGCGAACTCCAGCGCCATCTTCTGCTTGTAGTGCTGGGTGTACTTGTCCAGGCAGAGCTGCTCGAGCATCTCGTGGGCGGTGTAGAGGATGGTTCCGCCGGGGGTCTCGTACACGCCGCGGCACTTCATGCCCACCAGGCGGTTCTCCACGATATCGATGATGCCCACGCCGTGCTTGCCGCCCAGCTCGTTGAGCTTCCAGATCAGATCGACGGAGTTCATCTTCTGGCCGTCCAGCGCCACCGGCACGCCCTTTTCAAAGGTGATGGACACGTAGTCCGGCGTATCGGGGGCCTCCTCGGGGGTGACGCCCATCTCCATGTTGCCGGCGTATTTCGGCTCGTTGGCGGGATCCTCCAGCTCCAGGCCCTCGTGGGACAGGTGCCACAGGTTCTTGTCCTTGGAATAGTTGGTCTCGCGGCTGATCTTCAGCGGGACGTTGTGGGCCTCGGCGTACTCGATCTCCTGCTCGCGGCTCTTGATGTCCCAGATGCGCCAGGGCGCGATCACGGGCATGTCCGGCGCGAAGGCCTTGATGGCCAGCTCGAAGCGCACCTGGTCGTTGCCCTTGCCGGTGCAGCCGTGGCAGATGGCGTCCGCGCCCTCGGCCTTGGCGATCTCCACCAGCCGCTTCGCGATGATCGGCCGCGCCATGGAGGTGCCCAGCAGGTACACGTTTTCATACTTCGCGCCCATCTGCATGCAGGGGATGATCACGTCGTCCACGAACTCCTGGCTCAGATCCTCGACGTACAGCTTGCTCGCGCCGGTCTTCAGCGCCTTCTCCTCCAGGCCGTCCAGCTCGCCCACCTGGCCCACGTTGCCGGAGACCGCGATGACCTCGCAGCCCTCGTAGTTCTCCTTCAGCCACGGGATGATGACGGAGGTGTCCAGTCCGCCGGAATACGCCAGAACGATCTTCTTGAACTTCTTCATTTTCTTCAATCTCCTGTTTCGCCGCGCGATGGGCGGCGGTGATTTGCTTTATGCGTATATTATACACTGAAAAACCGGGATGTCAACCCCTGAAACTGCATATCTATGTAGAATTGGCGTTAAAAAGATGCATAAACATTCAAGTTTATGCATCCCGATTGCGCTTTTTATGAAAAAACTCGTCCAGCGGCGCGCGGCACCCGGCCTCGAGAACGCCGCCGTCGCTCGGGCAGAAGTGGGAGAAGGCGGGGTCCTCGGGGATTCGGTAGACGCTGCCGGCGCAGCCCTGGGCGGGGTCGGGCGCGCCGTAGACCAGCCGCGACACCCGGGCCTGGCTGATGGCGCCGGCGCACATGGGGCAGGGCTCCAGCGTGACGTAGAGCGCGCAGCCGTTCAGCCGCCAGCCGCCCAGCGCCTGCGCCGCGCGGCGGATGGCCACGATCTCGGCGTGGGCGGTGGGATCGCCGGAGCGCTCGCGCCCGTTGTGCCCGCGGGCGACGATCGCGCCGTCCTTCACGATCACGCAGCCCACCGGCAGCTCGCCCTCCTCCAGCGCCAGCCGCGCCTCGGCCAGCGCCTCGCGCATCATTTGGGAATCAAAGTCGTTCATGCGCATCCTCCCTGCAGGCCCGCAGCCTTCATCGCTCACAGTCCCATGGCCCGGGCGAACAGGTCCGGGGTGATCCAGGTCTCGATGCACGCCGCGGCCAGCAGCAGCGGCAGCACGACCAGCACATACAAAAGCAGCGTGCAGCCCATGGCCCGCAGGGGATGGGCGTTCCTCCGGCGGCAGATGCGCCTCGTCAGCGTCCTGCACAGCGCGAAGCCCATGGCGAAGCTCAGCGCCATCGCGGGGATCTCCAGCACGCCGTGGGGCAGTATGCCCCAGGCCACCGCCGCCAGCGAGCCGCCCTCCGCCAGCACCGCGCCCGTCAGCGCGCCCACGATGACCGCGTTCGCCGCCAGCGGCCACACCGACAGAAACAGAAACGGCGCCAGCCCCAGCACAATCCCCACGGCGCAGGCCAGCGCATTGTTGAGAAACAGCGCCGTGGCGTCCAGCCGCTGCGGCTCGGGCGACAGGGCGCGGGACAGCTCCTCCGCCTTTTCCTCCAGCGCGTCGGGGTCCGCGCCGAAGGACCGCCACACGTCGTCCCAGGTCAGCGACTCCTGCGCGCCGGCATTGAGAATGAAGCCGGACTTGTCCTCCAGAAAATCGCTCAGCACCTCCCGCGCCGCCCCGGGATCGTCGGCATAGACCGCGCCGAACAGCGCCCACAGCCCGCAGAAGACGATCAACATGACCCGGAAGGGCCGGCGCACGCTGCCGCGCCAGTAGCTGCCCATGCGCTCCAGCGGCGTAGGATAATCCTCCTGACGCAGATCCAATTCGCTCATGGTTTTCTCCTTTGCGTTTTTTCTCCAGTATAGCACACCTTCGCCGCCGGATTCAATAGAGATTTGTCAGGTTCAGCGCCTCCTGGTCGCGGATGTGCTCGATGGCCTCGCCGATGAGCGCCACGGAGCCGTAGAAGTCCTCCATGTCGGTGTACTCGATGCAGATTTCCGCCTGAATGATGCGCTCCTTGACCTCGTGGAGGTCGTCGTGGACGCAGAGGATTTCCAGCAGCGCGGACTTCTCGTCCCACAGGCTGGCCAGCGCCACCAGCCCCTCCCGCGCGGCGGTGACGTTGCCCAGCTCCATCTGCTCGAACACCTCCACGGAATAGAGGTGCGCCTCGTCCAGGATGCGGTTGAGCGTCAGCACGGAGCCCGTGCAGATTCCCAGGCAGACGGCCAGCACGGCGATCACGGTGATCAGCAGCCGCTTCATCTCACCACACCACCTTCGCGGGGCTCATGGCGGCGAAGGTCTCCACGCCGCCGTTTTTCCGCTGGATCAGCATCTGCCCCTGGGTGTCCAGGCTGGCGAGGTAGACGCCGGGCACGTCCAGCTGATGCTGCCGGAGGAGCTCCGACAGCCACGCCTCGTCGTGGCCGGACTGCTGAAGGTTGTGGGGCTGGACGCGGCCGTCCATGATCAGGATCATCGGCAGTCCCTCGTAGCCGGGGTCGATGTTCAGCTCCCCGGTGGTGGGCGGGCGCCGGTCGGAGCGGGCGAAGGCGGAGATGGAGCCGTTGGCCTCGATCACGGCGGTGCCCACCTCGGCGGGGCTGAGATAGCCCGCGCCGCGCAGGCCCTCCAGCAGGTCGGACAGGCTCAGGCACAGCCGGTCCAGCTCCTGCTGGTCGATCACCCCCTTGCTGATCACCACCGCCGGCTTGCCGGAGACGAACGCCCGCACCTTGTCCGAGCGCATCGACCACAGCGTGATCAGCCCGTGCACCGCGAACATCGCCGCCACCGGCAGCAGCCCGTGCAGCAGCGGCGTGGACACGCTCTCCATCGGCGCGGAGATCACGTCCGCCAGCAGAATGGTCATGGCGAACTCATAGGGCTGAAACTGCCCCAGCTGCCGCTTGCCCAGCCCGCGCATCACCAGAATCATCACAACATAGAGCAGCATGCCCCGGAAAAACAGTGAAAACATCTTCTTCCCTCCCGTTTCCACAATTTGTCCGCCGGGATGGAAAAATATGCGCGGGCGCTTGATTTTCCGCACCAAACGGGTTATCATAGGATGAAGGTTTTTGTTGGAAATCTGAAAGAAATCCGGAGGATATCAGCATGGAATTCTTCAATGATCTTGGCAAAAAATTCTCCCACGCCGCGCGCACCGTTCAGGAGCGCACGCGGGAGGGTGTGGAGAGCACCCGCCTGAGCGCGGACCTGCGCGCCGCCCGCAGCGAGCTGGAGCGCCAGTTCGCCGAGCTGGGCCGCGCCTATTATGAATCCGTGACCGGCGAGGCCCCGGTCCCCGACGAGCTGGTCGCGCGCGTGCGCGCAACGCTGGAGCAGATCGAGGCCCTGACGGCCCAGCGCGAGCGCGCCCGCCTGCAGACCCGCTGCCCGGGCTGCGGCGCGATGCAGTCCGGGGAGGCGCGGTTCTGCTCCAACTGCGGCCGCCCCATGCCGGAGAAGGCCCCGGAGCCCGCGGAGGAGCCGTCGGACAGCGACGAGCTGCAGTACTGCGAGCAGTGCGGCGCGATGCGCCAGGGCAAGTCCCGCTTCTGCGTCGTTTGCGGATTCTCCTTTGAGCCGGAGGACGCGCAGCCCGCGCTCCAGCCCGCAGAGCAGCCCGCCCCCGAGCGCGAGCCCCTCGAGGAGCCCGAAGCCACCGACGCGGAATAATTTCCATCTTTTACGACCTTTTACGAAAGAAAGGGAGGCCGTCCCATGAGTTCCCGCCGCTCCCGAAGACGCCGCAGGATGATGCGCCGCATTCGCAAATTCTTCTTTGGTCTGGCACTGCTGTGCATTGCGGCGGTGCTCGTCGTCGGCACGGTTTTCGTGCTGATGTGTACGGGCGGCGACGATTCCGCTCCCGCCGCGCGGCAGTCCCGGCCGGCGGCGGTCACGGCTGCGCCGACGGTCACGGCTGCGCCGGCCGTCACGGAGTCGCCGTCCCCTGCGCCCACGGCCGAGCCGACCCCCTCGCCCACGCCCGAGCCGACGCCGCGCTCGGTGACGTTCCGGGTGACCGGCGACCTCATGGCCAGCGAGAGCATGCTGAAGTACGCCCAAAAGGCGGGCGGCGCGGAGTACGACTATGCGCCCATGTTCGCGCTGGTGGCCGACGCGCTGGCCAACGCGGACTACACCATGTGCAATCTGGAAACCACCATCGGCATGTACAAGAACCAGCCCTACTCGGGCTATCCGCAGTTCAACACGCCGGAGAGCTATCTGGACGCGCTGAAGGGCTGCGGGATCGATTTCCTGACGCTGGCGAACAACCACATGCTGGACCGCTACTTCGACGGCATGAAGAACACCGTGGCCAACGTGGAGGCCTGCGGGTTCGACCACTGCGGCGCGTATGTCTCCCAGGAGGCGCGCGAGACTCCCGCAGTGGCGGAGATCTGCGGCGTGCGGGTGGGCTTCGTGAGCTACACGGAGGGCACCAACGGCATGGAGACCCTCTGCGACGCCGCCGCGAAGGAATACGGCGTGCCGTATCTGTACACGGCGGACTTCGAGGGCGACGTGCAGCGGCTGCGCGACGCGGGCGCGGAGATCGTGATCGCGTTCCCCCACTGGGGCGAGGAGTACACCCGCGAGCCGAACGCCATCGAAACCCAGTACGCCCGGAAGCTGGCCGACGCCGGCGTCGACGTGATCATCGGCAGCCATCCCCACGTGCTGCAGAAGGTGGACGTGCTCCAGGCCAACGGCCGGCAGGTGCTGGTGGCCTACTCGATGGGCAACTTCATCAGCACCCAGAACGGCTACGGCGATCCCTACACCGACACGGGCATGATCCTGGAGTTCACCATGACGGAGCAGCCGGACGGCTCCTTCGCGGTCACCGGCATGGGCTATCTGCCCACCTACTGCTGGATTCACGACGGCGCGCTGCAGGTGGTGCCCATTTCGCAGTACACAAAGGAATGCCCGGAGGGCATGAGCGGCAGCACCTACAGCCGCATGAAGGAGTGCTACGCCTTCGTGCGCAAGCTGATGAACGAGAGCATTGCGGTGCTGGAGGGTTAAACCATGCTGAAGAAGGCCATCGCGGCGCTGCCGGCGGGAAAAGAGACGGCATTCCGGAGGCGCTCGACGGGGAACTGCCCCGCGGCATCGGCGCACTGCTGAAATCGCTGATCCAGGACGTCCCGCTGGAATAAAAAAACTGCTTCCCGGAGGTATCCATGCGAATCTCGCTGGCGGCACACGCCAAAATCAACTGGTCCCTGAACATCCTCGCCCTGCGCCCGGACGGCTATCACGAGCTGGACATGCTGATGCAGTCCCTCGAGCTCCACGACGAGCTCATCTTCGAGCCCGCCCGCTGGCTGACCCTCTCCGTAAACGGTCAGGCCCTGCCCGTCGGCGGGCGCAACCTGATCATCCGCGCCGCCAACGCCCTCATCGAGGCCACCGGCGAGCGCCACGGCGCGCGCATCCAGCTGAAAAAGCACATCCCCGTCCGCGCCGGCCTCGGCGGCGGCAGCGCCGACTGCGCCATGACCCTGCTGGCGCTCAACCGCCTCTGGAGCCTCCACCTTCCCATGGACAAACTCATGGACATCGGGCGCACCCTCGGCGCGGACGTGCCCTTCTGCATGACCGGCGGCCTGGCCCGGGTGCAGGGCGTGGGCGAAAGGCTCTCCCCGCTCCCCGGCGCGCCGTCCATCCCCCTGGCCATGGTCACCCCCGGCGGCGGTCTCTCCACCCCCGCCGTGTTCAGGGCCTGGGACGAGGGCCGGTACCCCATCGCCCCCATGGACGTCCCCGCCCTGGCCGACGCCCTCGTCCGCGGCGATCTGGAATCCGCCCAGGCGCTGTCCTTCAACGCCCTCGAGCCCCCCGCCATCCGGCTCATGCCCGAAATCGGCCGGATCATGCGCGACTTCGGCAGTCTCGGCGCGCGCATGGTGCGCATGACCGGCAGCGGCTCCACCGTGTTCGCCGCCTTCGACACCTTCGAGCAGGCGTCCGCCGCGGCCGCACAGGTTCCCGGCGCGATCGCCACCCGCACAAGGGCGGACTGAACCCGCATCCCATTGCGCGGACTTCCCGCGCGTTTTGAAAACAAAGGAGGAAATCCACATGAGTCTGATCCAGGGAGTTCACCACATCGCCCTGAAGTGCAAGGGCACCGAGGCATTCAAAAAGACGCTTCACTTCTACTGCGACCTGCTGGGCATGCCCGTCGTGCGCAGCTGGGGCGAGGGCGACAGCGCCGGCATCATGCTCGCCATCGGCGGCGGCAGCATGATGGAGATCTTCGCCAGCGGCGAAAACGAGCCCGGTCAGGGCGCCATCCGCCACTTCGCACTGGCCACCGGCGACGTGGACGCCTGCGCGAAGGCCTGCGCCGACGCCGGCTACGACGTCTTCATCCAGCCCAAGGACATCGTCATCGCCTCCAACCCGCCCTTCCCGGCCCGCATCGCGTTCGTCACCGGCCCCGTGGGCGAGGAGATCGAGTTCTTCCAGGAGAAATAAACCGCGAAAAAACCTCCGCACGATGCGGAGGCTT
>JBJEUD010000143.1:0-4197 GCA_051883655.1 Candidatus Faecivicinus sp.
CCTGGACTGCGCCAAAGGGCTTCGCCCTCTGGACTTCCCTTTGCTGCCGCGCTTTGGAGGGGTGCTGCGTTTCTATTCTTCCTTACACATAGTCGCGCCAATCGCCCTTGGGCTGGGCTTCGGTGAGGCTGCCCTGGCTCTTCAGCCCGGGAAAATCCAACTGCCGCAACGCCTCATACAGCACAATCGCCACCGAATTGGACAGATTCAGCGATCGCGCGTCGCTGCGCATCGGTATCCTCACGCACTTCTCATAATTCTCCGCCAGCAGCGCTTCCGGCAGTCCCTTCGTCTCCCGTCCGAACACCAGAAAATCCCCGTCCCGGAACTCCGCCTCGCAATATCCCCTCGGCGCCTTCGTGCTCGCAAAGAACATCCTCGCCCCCGGATACCTTTCGCAGAATTCCTCCCAGCTGTGATGCACCTCATACTGCATCATATGCCAGTAGTCCAGCCCGGCCCGCTTCAGATATTTGTCCGAAAGCTCGAACCCCAGCGGCTCAATCAGGTGCAGCCTCGCCCCCGTCGCCGCGCACGTTCTCGCAATGTTCCCCGTATTCTGCGGAATCTCCGGATTCACCAGCACAATGTGCATCATCCGCCCTTCCCCCTTCAATCCACGTTCCATTCCCCGCTCCACCACTCCGGCGGCGGCGCGGCAAACGTCATCCCTCTGTAATCCGCCAGCGGACTGTCCCCGCCGATGGTCAGCGACGCGCACCACAGCCGCAGTCCGCCGGGATGGGCCCGGTTCAGCGCGCGGTCGCCGTACTTGTCGTCGCCCAGCAGCGGATGCCCGAAGTCCGCCAGATGCGCGCGCAGCTGATGGGTGCGCCCGGTGACCGGCTCCAGCGCCGCCTGCGCCAGCCCGCCCGATTCGCCAATCACGCGGTACCGCGTCTCGATGGGCTTCGCCCCGCGCACGGCGCTGTGAACCACGCGCACCGTCGACTGCCGGGCGTCCTTCACCAGCCACGCCGTCAATCGCCCCTCCCGCGCCGGAAAGCCGCCCCGCGCCAGCGCCAGATATCGCTTGCGCAGCGCGTGAAGCCGGAACGTCTCCAGCGCCTGCGCCAGCGTCGCGCCGTCCAGCGCCGCCAGCACCAGCCCGCCGGTGGCCGCGTCCAGCCGGTGACAGAGCTGCGCCGTGGGATGCTCGGCCCGAAGCCGGGTCAGCAGCGTGTCCGCGCCGATGCCGTCCTGGTCCACATCCACGGGCAGCCCCTGCGGCTTGACCGCCGCAACCAGATGGGCGTCCCGGTAGACCAGCTCCGCGGGGCCGGGCAGGTATTTGTCCGGGAGATAGATCAGCAGCTCGTCGCCGCCGCGAACGGACTCATCTGCGGACAGCCTCACGCCGCCGCGCTTCACGTCGCGCCGCTTCAGCAGATCGCGAACGGCGTGGTTGGGCAGCAGCGGCCACGCGCGGCGGAGATAGCGCTCCAGCGGCAGCGCGGGAACGGATGCGGGAACGACGTGCTGAATCATGGCGAAGCCTCCCGGATGCTGGCAAGGGTTCAATCGCAAAAAAGCAGAAGCCGCCGGGCAAATCCAACGGCCTTTCCACTATATGCGATTTTATTTTGCGGTTCAAGGCGATTTGCGTTATGGATTTGAGCGGTGCGGTCATTCGCTCCAGGGATAGTAAATCTCCTCATAGCGCAGCGGCTCCAGCGAGCCCTCGGACAGGTTCGTCAGCCGCCGGAGAAAGCCCTCCTCGTCGGCGGTCTTCATCAGCATGGTGTAGGTGATCACGTCCGTGAACGTCTTCTCCTCCACGATCACCGGCTCGTCCTTCAGAAAATAGTCCATGCGGTTGAGCATCGGATAGCCGACCTCGATCAGGTACCGCGCCGTGGGATAGATCGTGCCCACGCCGCAGGCGTTCAGCGCCGTCGCCGCGCCCTGGGAGTACGCCCGCACCAGCCCGCCCGCGCCCAGCAGGATGCCGCCGAAGTAGCGCGTGACCACCACCGCGCAGTTCGTCACGCCCCGCGCCTTCATCACCTCGATGATGGGCATGCCCGCCGTGCCGCCGGGCTCGCCGTCGTCGGAATAGCGCATCACGCCCATGTTCGGGCCGATGATGTACGCATAGCAGTTGTGCGTGGCGTCCTTGTGCTTTGCGCGGATGGACGCCAGAAACGCCAGCGCCTCCTCCTCCGTCTCGCAGGGACAGCCGTAGCCGATGAACCGCGACTTGTTCACGATGAACTCGTCCGAAGCCGCCTTCAGCAGCGTCTTGTAGGGTTTGAGACTCATGGGATTCCCCCCGTTTTTTGGTGGAACTTTGTTGAACTTCCAGGGGCCGTATGTTATAATAGAAAGAGACCTCCCGCGCCCGCGGACAGGCGTCGATCAAAAGCCCTTTCATCGCAAAACGCTCCTTTTTTCCATTATACTTCAAAACCCACCGGACTTTCAAGAGGTGAACGACATGGCAACCCAACTCACCGCCCCCACCTGGCACAACAGCGCCATGCCCGGCGACTTCGCCAAAACGGTGCTGATGCCCGGCGATCCCAAGCGGTCGAAGTGGATCGCGGAGACCTATCTGGAGAACGCCGTGCTGGTGAACGACATCCGCGGCGTGCAGGGCTATACGGGAACCTATCGCGGCAAGCCCGTGTCCGTGATGGCCAGCGGCATGGGCATTCCCACCGTGGCGATCTACGCCCGCGAGCTGTTCGAGGCCTACGGCGTGGACAACATCATTCGCATCGGCACCGCCGGCGCCATCAGCGAAGAGCTGGGCATGCTGGACGTGGTGGCGGGCACCTCCGCCAGCACCGATTCCAACTTCGGCGCGCACTTCGGCTTTCCGTTCACCCTCGCGCCCACGGCCAGCTTTGAGCTGCTCCGGAAGGCCCATTGCGCGGCGCAGAGGCTGGGCTATCCGCTGCACATCGGCCCGCTGTACTGCTCGGACACGCTGTATGACGACGATATCGACTACGACCCCATCATGAAGAAGATGCACGTGCTGGCCGCCGAGATGGAGTCCGCCGGGCTGTATCTCGAGGGCATGCGCACGGGCAAGAACGCCGTGTGCCTGTGCACCATCGTGGAGGATCCCTACACGGGCGAGGAGGCCACGCCCGAGCAGCGCGAGACGGCGCTGGACCGCATGGTGACGATCGCGCTGGAAATGGCCGTCATGGAGGATTGACCCCGGCGAAGAGCCGTGATCATAAAATTGAGGAGGAAATCATCATGAAAAAACTGTTCAGCCTGATTCTGGTCTTGGTCATGGTCCTGGCCATGGGCGTCTCCGCCAGCGCGGAGGGCCTGAAGGTGGCCGTGGTGCTCTCCGGCGCCACCGGCGACCGCTCCTTCTACGATTCCGCCAACGAGGGCCTTCAGGCGCTGGTCGCCTCCGACCTGGGCGTCGAGGGCACGCTGATTGAGTGCAAGAACGACGCGTCCATGTTCACCTCCAACCTGATCGCCGCCGCCGAGGACAACGACGTCGTCATCGCGGTGGGCTGGGAGTTCTGGGATGCGCTCACCGAGTACGCGCCCCAGCTGCCCGACACGAAGTTCATCTTCATCGACAACGGCCTGGACGGCGTGGGCGACAATCTGATGAGCATCACCTACGCGCAGAACGAGGGCTCCTTCCTGGTGGGCTACATCGCGGGCAAGCTGACCGAGACCGGCAAGATCGGCGCGGTCGGCGGCGAGGACAGCGAGACCATCAACGATTTCATCGTGGGCTATGAGGCCGGCGCGAAGTACGCCCGCGAGGACGTCGAGGTGCAGGTGCAGTACGCCGGCACCTATGACGACCCGGCCAAGGGCAAGGAGCTGGCGCTGGCGCTCTATGACGGCGGCTGCGACATCGTGTTCCAGGTGGCGAGCCGCACCGGCGAGGGCGTGTTCGAGGCCGCCGCGGAGCGCGGACTGTACGCCATCGGCGTCGATTCCGACCAGAAGTACATCAACCCCGACGTGATCCTCTGCTCCATGATCAAGCGCGTGAACAGCTCCATCGAGCAGGCCGTCACCGCCTACGCCCAGGACGGCACCTGGATGGGCGGCCAGATCTGGGTGGCCGACATGTCCACCGGTCTGATCGACGTCGGCTACGGCGACGACACGATGACCCAGCAGGTTTCCGACGAGCTCAAGGCCGAAGTCGAGCAGATCAAGGCCCAGATCATCTCCGGCGAGATCGCCGTCCCCACCGCCTTTGCA
>JBJEUD010000143.1:4297-11775 GCA_051883655.1 Candidatus Faecivicinus sp.
GCTGCATTGAGCTGATGTGTTTGGATATTCGCCGTGGTGGCAATGGCGAAGGATTCTTCGCTGCGCGGCGGGAGAGATTGTTGTTTTCGTGATTTGGATACGCTGTGAAGCGATGCCCTGGCCGGACCTGTGGAAATGCGGGGGCGGTCAGGGCTCAGTTGATTCTGGCGGCGCCGGAGGTCCGGCGGCGCGGAAGGAATGGTCGATTTGGATTGGAAAGGAAGTGGCGGGCATGGCCGACCGGAAGCCGATCGTGCGCTTTGAGCACGTTTCCATGCAGTTCCCCGGCGTTTTGGCCAATGACGACGTATCCCTGGACATCTACCCCGGCGAGGTGTTCGCCCTGGTGGGCGAGAACGGCGCGGGCAAGTCCACGCTGATGAACATCCTCTACGGGCTGAAGCAGCCCACCGACGGCGCGTTTTATGTGAAGGGCCGCCGGGTGGAGAAGCAGTCGGCGTCGCACGCGATCGCCATGGGCGTGGGCATGGTGCATCAGCACTTCAAGCTGGTGCCGTCGTTCACGGTGGCGCAGAACATCGCGCTGTGTTGCGAGCCCACCACGCGCCTCGGCCTGTACGACTTCGCCGCCGCCGAGGACACGGTCCGCAAGCTCTCCCGGGAGTTCGGCCTGCACATCGATCCCTCCGCCCGGGTGGGCGAGCTGAGCGTGGGCCTGCAGCAGCGGGTGGAAATCCTCAAGACGCTCCACCGCGGTGCGGATGTGCTCATCCTGGACGAGCCCACCGCCGTGCTCACGCCCCAGGAGACCGACGAGCTGTTCCAGGTCATCCGCGGCATCGTGCGCGACAAGGGCATGACCGTGATCATCATCACCCACAAGCTCTACGAGGTCATGGCGATCTCCGACCGCGTGGGCGTGATGCGCGCGGGCCGGCTCGTGGGCCTGTGCAACACCTGCGACGTCAACGAGCGCATCCTCGCCGGCATGATGGTCGGCCGGGAGATGCTCTTCGGCCGGCTGGACAAGGCGGAGACCTCCGGCAGCCCCGCCATCGAGGTGGAGAACCTGCAGGTGCTGGACAACCGGATGCTGCCCGCAGTGAACGGCGTGTCGCTCACCGTGCGCGAGGGCGAGATCCTGGGCGTCGCCGCCATCGAGGGCAACGGCCAGTCCGAGCTGCTGGAGGCCATCACCGGCATGCGGCCCATTCGCGGCGGCACGGTGCGCGTCAACGGCACGGACATTCGCGGCAGAACCCCCGGCGGAATCCGGAGCCTGGGCCTGGCCCACATCCCGGAGGATCGCATGGCCACGGGCATTTCCGGCAAGTCCTCGGTGGAGGACAACCTGCTCACCGGCAAGCAGCGCACCCCGGAGTTTTCCCGCTTCGGCATCCATCTCCGGCGGCGCGCCATCCGCGAATATGCGCGAAAGCTGTTTGCGCGGTTCGACATCCGCGGCGCGGGCGTGGAGACCGCAGCGGGCTCGCTGTCCGGCGGAAACATGCAGAAGGTGGTGCTCGCCCGCGAGTTCTCGCTGGGCGCGAAGGTGCTGATCATCTCCCAGCCCACCCGGGGCGTGGACATCGGCGCGAACGAGTTCATCCACAAATCCATCATCGAAAAGCGCAACGCGGGCTGCGCCATCCTGCTGGTGAGCGCGGATCTGGATGAGGTCTTCCGCCTGTCCGACCGCATCATCACCCTCTACGAGGGCAGGATCACCGGCTGCTTCCGCGCGGGCGAGATCGAGAAGGCCGACATCGGCTATTACATGACGGGCGGCGCTGGGCCGGAGGAGGCGGACGCATGAAATCCGAACTGAAACAGCTGCTTTTGTTCAAGCGCGCGCCGAAGCTGAACGGCGCATATCTGCTCTCGCTGGCGATCAGCGTGCTGCTGGCGCTGCTGGTGGGCGCGGGCATCATGCTGGCGTCGGGCCACAATCCCATTGCGGGCTATGGCGCGATGCTCTCCGGCGCGCTGAGCTCGAAGCGTGCCATCGGCGACACGCTGGCCAAGACCGCCACGCTGTGCCTGACCGGCCTGGCCACGGCGGTGGCGGCGCAGGCGGGCATCTTCAACGTGGGCGGCGAGGGCCAGCTCTACTTCGGCGCCATGGCCTCCGCGCTGGCGGGCGCGGCGCTGACGGGCGCTCCGGCGGTCGTGGCGGTGCCGCTGTGCCTGCTGGCGGCGATCGCCGCCGGCGGACTGTGGGCGTTCATCCCCGGCTGGCTGAAGGTGAAGATGAAGGTCAACGAGGTCATCACCACGATCATGCTGAACTCCGTCGCCATCTATTTCTGCGCGTTCCTCTCCAACGGCCCGCTGAAGACCACGGAGAAGGGCATCGCCTCCGGCACGGCGAAGATCGACGCGGCCTTTGCCTTTCCGCGGGTGATCAACCTGTCCAATCTCACCACGTCCATCTTCCTGTCCATCGCCATCGCGCTGTTCGTGTGGTATCTGATGAAGCGCACCGCCGTGGGCTACGAGATGAAGCTCACCGGCGAAAATCCCCGCTTCGCCCGCTATGCGGGCATCCGGTCCGACCGGCTGATGCTGCTGGGCATGGTGATCTCCGGCGCGATCTGCGGCCTGGTGGGCATGTTCGAGGTGTTCGGCCTGCACAAGCGGTTCATCGATTCCGTGTCCAACGAGTTCTACTACGACGGCATGCTGGTGGCCATGATCATGCGCTATGAGCCCACGGGCATCATCCTGATGAGCTTCTTCTTCGGCATTCTGAAGATCGGCGGCACGGGCATGGAGAAGATCGGCATTCCCAGCGAGACGATCCTGATCGTTCAGTCGGTGATCATCTTCTTCATGGCGGCGGAGAACGGCATTTCCCAGTCGATCCGCGAGCATCGGCTGCGCAGGCGGGCGCGTCTGCGCGGGGCGAACGCGAAGGGAGGCGGCAGCGATGCGTGATTTTCTGAGCGTATTCTCCATCGGCCTTTTCCAGAACACGCTGCGCACGGCCACGCCGGTGGTGCTGGCGGCGCTGGGCGTGCTGATGACCGACCACGTGGGCATCATGAACATCGGCATGGACGGCATGATGCTCTGCGGCGCGTTCTTTGCGGTGCTGGGCAGCTGCTTCCTGGGCGGCTGGATCGGCGGACTGGCGCTGGCGCTGGCGGTGGGCCTGCTGCTGGGCGCGTTCTTCGGGCTGTTCGTGGTGAAGTTCAAGTCGGACGAATACATCATCGGCGTGGCGCTGAACATCTTCGCCGGCGGACTGACGGTGTTTCTGCTGCGCACCATCTTCGGCGTGGCGGGCGCGTTCTCCGGCAGCGACGAGCTGCCCATCGCGCCGCTGCCGAAGATCAACATCCCGCTGATCGGGAACATCCCCGTGCTGGGCGACCTGCTCAGCGGCAACACGCTGCTGGTGTACGTCAGCTGGCTGCTGGTGATTCTGACCTACGTGCTGATCTACAAAACGCCCCTGGGCTTCTGGATGCGGGCGGCGGGCGAGCACCCCGAGTCGCTGCGGGCGGCGGGCAGGAGCCCGGAGAGGATGAAGTATCTGGCATCCATCCTCTGCGGACTGTTCTCCGGCCTGGCCGGCGCGCACCTGTCGCTGGGGTATCTGACGATGTTCACGGAGAACATGTCGGCCTCCCGCGGCTTCATCGCCGTGGCCTGCGTGATCTTCGGCGGATCGAACCCGCCGCGGGTGTTCCTGGCGGCGCTGCTGTTCGGCTTCATCGACGCCCTCGGCCTGCGCGTGCAGTCCTTCAATATCTCGTCCAACCTCACCTCGCTGGCGCCCTATCTGGTCACGGTGATCATGATGGTCTGGGTGGTCTGGCGCGGCGAGCGGAGAAAGAAGCGGGCGGCCCTCAAGTGAAATTTCGGTCAGGATCGGAAGGCGATTTCCGGTCCTGACCGCTTTTTCGACGGGATTTGATTTCGAATTTCGAATTCTTTTGCGGAGTTTGTGTTGAATTCGCCCGGATTTTTGGTATAATAAAAACTGAATGAATGCGGTTACGTGGGGGAGGAATATCTGTGCAGAAGGCCCAGAGCTACGACCTGAGCTATACGCAGAACCGGGAGCTGAGCTGGCTGAAGTTCAACGAGCGCGTGCTGGCCGAGGCGGCGGACAGGTCCGTGCCGCTGATCGAGCGGCTGCGGTTCGTGTCGATCTTCACCAGCAACCTGGACGAGTTCTTCATGGTGCGCGTGGGCAGCCTGTTCGACCTGAACATGATCGCGCCCGACGACGCCGAGAACAAGAGCGGCATGACCCCGTCCGAGCAGCTGGATGTGATCTTTCACGCGGTGCGCCCGCTGATCGCCCGGCGCGACGAGATCTACCGCGAGCTGACCGACGAGCTGGCGGACGCCGGCGTGTTCGAGGTGCCCTACGAGGCCCTGAGCGACAGCCAGCGCGCCTATGTGCACGACTATTACAAGGAGAACATCCGGCCGCTGCTGTCGCCCCAGATCATCGACCGCAGCCATCCCTTCCCGCATCTGAAGAACAAGGCGCTGTACGCCGCCGCGCTGCTGTCCGCCCGGGGCAAGCTGGTGCTGGGCCTGGTGGACATCCCCAAGTCCGTGCCGCCGATATTGATGCTGCCCGGCGGGCAGGTGAAATACGTGCGCACCGAGGCCGTGGTGGCGGCGCACCTGAAGAAGACCTTCAAGATCTACGAGGTGGCGGAGCAGGCGGTGATCTCGGTCACCCGCAACGCCGACATCAGCATGGACGAGGAGAAGTTCGACGAGGACAACCCCGATTTCCTGAACTACATGGCGAAGCTGCTGCGCAAGCGCGAAAAGCTGGCGCCGGTGCGGCTGGAGCTGCAGGGCCACGCGCCCCGGCTGGCCAAGATGCTGGAGGGCAGCCTGAAGCTGGACGCGCGGCAGGTCTATTCCTGCGAATGCCCGCTGAAGCTGAGCTACGCCTATCTGCTGGACAAGTGCCCGGCAAACATGTATTATCCGCCCTACGCGCCGGTGTATCCCGAATATCTGAACCGGGACCAGCCCATCTTCGAGCAGGTGCGCCAGCGCGACGTGCTGCTGTTCTATCCCTATCAGTCCATGCAGCCGTTTCTGGATCTGCTCAAGCAGAGCGCGTCCGATCCAGCCGTGGTGTCCATCAAGATCACCATCTATCGCCTGGCCCGCAATTCCGCCATCGCCAAGGCCCTCTGCGAAGCCGCCGAGAACGGCAAGGAGGTCACGGTCATGATGGAGCTGCGCGCCCGGTTCGACGAGCAGAACAACATCGAATGGTCCCGGGAGCTGGAGGAGGCCGGCTGCCGCATCATCTACGGCCCCGAGGGCATGAAGTGCCACGCCAAGATCTGCCTGATCACCCGCCGCGAGCGCAGCGGCCTGTCCTACGTCACCCAGATCGGCACCGGCAACTACAACGAAAAGACCTCCACCCTGTACACCGACTTCTGCATGATGACCGCCGACGCCGCCGTGGCCCAGGACGCGATGGCGTTCTTCGAGAATATGCTCATCGGCTATCTGTTCGGCGACTACGACCGGATGCTGGTGGCGCCCAACGCCATGAAGGACCGGCTGATGGCGCTGATCGACGGCGAGATCGCCCGGGGCGAGCAGGGCCGCATCATCATCAAGGCCAACTCCGTCACCGAGCGCGACCTGATCGACAAGCTCAGCGAGGCCTCCTGCGCGGGCGTGAAGATCGACCTGATCATCCGCGGCATCTGCTGCATCCTGCCCGGCGTTCCGGGCAAGACCGAGAACATCACCGTCACCAGCATCGTCGGCCGCTTCCTGGAGCACTCCCGCATCTACTGCTTCGGCACCGGCGGCGAGCGCAGGCTGTATCTGTCCTCCGCGGACATCATGACCCGCAACCAGACCCGCCGCGTGGAGGTGGCCTGCCCGGTCAGCAGTCCGGAGCTGAAGGACATGCTCTCGGCGTATCTGGAGCGCATCCTCCAGGACAACACCAAGGCCTGGCGGCTGCAGTCCGACGGAAATTACCTGCGCGCCCAGCCCGGCGAAGCGGAGCCGCTGAGCGTGCAGAGCTACTACCTCGATCATCCGCTTCAGCTGCAGGCCTCCGCCGCCGTCCGCAAAACCTTCGGCCAGCGGCTGCGCGGCTGGATTCACCCGAAAAAAAGCTGAAATCCGCGCCCTGTGCAGGTCCACAGGGCGCGCTGCTTCGCTTGGAAAGGAGCTTTCATGGCAGAACCAAAGCGCAACGAGCGCGCGGATTCGATGGAAATCATCGCCCGCATCCGCACCGATTTTCCCACCAAGTTCGGCCTGCCCCGGCAGAGCGGACTGGTGGACGAGCTGCGCGGAACCATCGTGTTCGCGCCGAAGTACCGCGATCCCAACGCGCTGCGGGGCATCGAGGGCTTCTCCCACCTGTGGCTGATCTGGAAGTTTTCGGAAGCCGTCCGGGACGGCTGGTCGCCCACGGTGCGCCCGCCCCGGCTGGGCGGCAACGCCGCCATGGGCGTGTTCGCCACGCGCTCCCCGTTCCGGCCGAACCCCATCGGGCTGTCCTGCGTGCGGCTGGAGTCGGTGGAGTGCGATTCGCCCGACGGGCCGGTGCTCCATGTGGCCGGAATCGACCTGATGGACGGCACGCCGATCTACGATATCAAGCCCTATCTGACCCACGCGGACTGCCATCCCGAGGCCGCGGACGGCTTCGCCCGGGAGGTGCGCGACTACGCCCTGGAGGTCGTCTTCCCGGACGAGCTGCTGGCGCAGGTGCCCGCGCCCAAGCGGGCGGCGCTCATCGGCGCGCTGCGGCAGGATCCCCGCCCCGGCTACCGGCGGGACGACCCGCGCCCCTTCGGCGTGGCCTTCGCCGGCCTGGACGTGCGCTTCACCGTGGAGGGCGGCGTGCTGACGGTGCGGGAAATCGCGAAGGGGTGACCGGAATCCCCCGATTTCTGGCGAAAAAAAGAAACCGCCTCATTGCGGCGGCGCGCGGAATCTGCTATGCTGTTGTCCGGAGGTGAAAACCATGGCCCATGAGGAGCGCAAGGACTTCAACGCCATGCTGCGCGACGGCAAGGACATGCCGAAGACGCAGCTCGTGACCGACCCGGCCGCCATCGCGAAGTACGGCGGCAGCCGGATGTACTTCGCCCCGCCCATCGACTACGACCGCGCCATGCGGCAGGTGCCGCCGGGCCGGCTGACCACGGTGGGCGAGATCCGCGCGCTGTTTGCCCGGCAGAACGGCGCGGACTTCACCGAGCCCATCACCGCCGGCGTGTTCGTGTCCATCGCGGCCTGGGCCTGCGCCCAGCGCGGCGACGATTCCACGCCCTGGTGGCGCACGCTGAAGGCGGGCGGCGAGCTGAATCCCAGGTATCCCGGCGGCGTGGACGAGCAGCGAAGGCGGCTGGAGGCCGAGGGCCACGCCGTGATCGTCCGGGGCCGGAAGAATCTGAAGTACTATGTCAAGGACTTCGAACAGTCGCTGTTTCCCCTGGAATTTCTCTGAGAAAAAAGCGAGCGCCTCTGCATTCGTGCAGAGGCGCTCGTCT
>JBJEUD010000144.1:0-2102 GCA_051883655.1 Candidatus Faecivicinus sp.
CCTATCTGGGCGACGTGGGCGACAGCGTCACCGGCGACAAGCGCGCCCAGAAGTTCGAGGACGATTACCTCGACGAGCTGATCGACTACGTGTCCAACCTCGGCTTCCGCGCCGTGACCTACATGCCCTCCCGCAACACCCGCGCCCAGCTCACCCGCCTGCGCGCGCTGTGCGAATCCCACAGCCTGTTCCAGATCAGCGGCGAGGACATCAACTCCCCGCGCCAGTCCTTCGTCTGCGAGGCCCAGCGCGACCCGGCCTTTGCCAACCTCTACGAGGCCACCTGGGCGCTGATCGCCCACGAGTGGCGCTCCACCGAAAATCCCGCCGGCGGCCTGTTCTCGAAGGAGAGCTGCGAAAAGTGGCCCAACCTGAACGACCGCGTGAAGGCCTTCGCCGAATTCGGCCTCGCCATGAGGCGCTGACCGCGCGCCGGTTCGCCCATCTGCGCGACGGGCTGCACTCTGACGGGCGTCTCCAGCCGGGGACGCCCGTTTGCATGGGCAAAGACAGCCCCGGCCTCAATGACCCGGCCCCTCCATTCCCGTCCCCCCGCGCGGCATTCCCGCCGGCCGGCGAAACCGGTCGAAAAACATCGATATCAATCACAATGGAGTGATTTCACATGAGCAACAAAAGCTGTCTGGCGAAGGGGCTTCGCGACGGCGTTCCCATCTGTCTGGGCTACTTCGCCGTATCCTTTTCCCTGGGCATCGCGGCGCGCGGCGCAGGCTTCACGGCCTTCCAGGCCATGCTGATGAGCCTGTTCAACAACGCCTCCGCCGGCGAGTTCGCAGCGTTTACCCTGATCGGCGCGGGCGCGGGATATCTCGAGGTGGCGCTGATGACGCTGGTGACCAACGCGCGCTATCTGCTGATGAGCTGCGCCCTCACCCAAAAGCTGGACGCCGCCACGCCGCTGGGGCCGCGGCTGCTGATCGGCTTCGACGTGACCGACGAGATCTTCGGCGTGTCCATCGCCTATCCGGGCAAGCTGAACCCCTTCTACACCTATGGCGTGATCCTGGTCGCGCTGCCGGGGTGGGCGCTGGGCACCTATTTCGGCGTGCTGATGGGCAACATCCTGCCGCTGCGGCTGGTGAGCGCGCTGAGCGTCGCCCTCTACGGCATGTTCATCGCCGTGTTCATGCCCCCCGCGCGCAAGGACCGCGTGATCGCCGCGCTGGTGGCCGTTTCCATGATTCTCAGCTGGGTCTTCGCCACCGTCGATCTCTTCAGCTTCATGTCCGAAGGCGCGCGCGTCATCTTCCTGACCGTCGCCATCTCCGCAGCAGCCGCGCTGCTGTTCCCCGTACGCGATGAGGAGGCGAGCAAATGACCGGCAATCCCTATCTCTACATCCTGGTCACCGCGGCCGTGTCCTACCTGATCCGCACCCTGCCCCTCACCCTCATCCGCCGCGAAATCAAAAACCGCTTTCTCCGCTCCTTCCTCCACTACGTCCCCTACGTCACCCTCGCCGTCATGACCTTCCCCTCCATCATCAGCGCCACCTCCACCCCCATCTCCGCCTGGATCGCCTTCGCCGCCGCCCTCTTCCTCGCCTGGCGCGGCAAGGGCCTCCTCCCCGTCGCCTGCACTGCCTGCGCCGCCGTGTTCATCGTGGAGCTGTTCGTGAAGTGACGGGTGGGGAAACGGGAGAACTGCGGGGGAGGGATTTCTTTGGAAAAAGAAATCCCTCCCCCGCGCCCCCTCCAAAGAAACCGCTTGCGGCCTGCATGCAGGCCGCTGAGTTGTTTTGGGGAAGTTTCTATTTTGGCGAAATCGGGTCGAAAGGCGACCCGATTTCGCGTTGACCGCGCAGGAGTCCGGAATGGGAGCGGCGATCTTTTGGGCCTTTCCGGTGGTCGGAAAGGCCCAAAGGGGAATCTTGGGCAGCAACATGTTGCTCTGCACAGGCAATGGACGATCTATAGATTCAGAGAACCTCGTTCCACCGACAAACAAAGCATTTCGCACGGCTGAGGCCATTCTTGTATTCTATCCTGTTATGTGATAATATGAAATCGGACAGACCAACAAACTCGAATTTGTGGAGGAGAGAACATGGTAAAACGTAAACTTGCCTTTAGAATAACGCA
>JBJEUD010000145.1:0-10578 GCA_051883655.1 Candidatus Faecivicinus sp.
CAGGTGGATGCGGTCGGGCTGCTGGAGCGGCTCGATCGGGAAATCGTTGAGAAGGCGCTCCGGCGCAGGAATGTCACGGATTTCATCCTGCAGCACGGCAGAAATGCGGAGCTCATGGCCTGGATGCGGAAGAACGGCTGCTGAAGAGCGACGGGAATTGGAGTCCCGGAGGCGCGCAGCCTTTTTCAAAAAAGGTCTGGTTGCGGATCGTTTCCGGGCATGATATAATCAGGATATAGAATCAAAAGAGCATTGGAGGGATGATGCGTGTATCTGAAGCTGAATGGAATTGAAATGGAGTGCACAGGAGCGGAGCGCTGGCAGGATCTGCTGGAGCGGCTGCCGGACGGCGGCGCGGGCGCGCTGGGCGTGTGCATTCAGGGCAGAACGTATTCGCTGGCGGCGGCGGTGGAAGAATATGCCTATGCGCGCATCCTGACCTATGCCGATGAGGAGGGCCGCAGGATCTACGAGCGCTCGCTGCAGCTGCTGTTTCTGACGGCGGTCAGCCATCTGTATCCCGGGGCGCATGTACGCATACAGCACTCGTTCGGCCAGGGCCTGTATATCGACATGGAACACGCGGTGATCGACGGGGAGACGCTGTCGAAGATCGAGGGCGAGATGCGGCGCATGGCGGAGGCGGATCTGCCCATCCGGCGCATGGAGATGTCCACGGAGGAAGCGGCGAAGTACTTCGAGCGTGTGGGCCAGCAGGACCGGCTGAGGATTCTGAAGTACCGCGAGTTTGACCACTTTACAATGTACGAGCTGGACGGCTATGCGGACTATTTTTACGGCGAGATGACGCCGTCGGCGGGCTATGTGAATGTGTTCGGGCTGGTGAAGTACGGCCCGGGCCTGGTGCTGATGCAACCGGATGCCAAGCATCCCCAGCGGGTCGCGGCGTTCAAGGATTTGCCAAAGCTGATGAAGACCTACGCGGAGTCCGCAGAGTGGATGGCCATACTGAACTGCGAAAATGCCGCCGATCTGAACGATATGGTGGTCAACCGGAAGCTGAGGGAGTTCATCCGCGTCAATGAGGCGCTGCAGGAGCAGAAGATCGGGCGGATTGCGGAGCAGTTCATTGAAAGCGGCGCGCGGGTGATGCTGATCGCCGGGCCGTCGTCGTCGGGCAAGACCACGTTTGCCCACCGGATGATGATTGCGCTGAGGGTGCACGGCCTGCGCCCGGTGAAGCTGTCGCTGGACGATTACTATCGCGATCGCGATTCGCTGCCGAAGGAGCCGGACGGTTCCATCGACCTGGAGCGGCTGGATGCGCTGGATGTGAAGCTGCTCTGCGAGCACCTGCCCAGGCTGCTGGCCGGCGAGGAGGTGCAGATGCCGGAGTTCGACTTCCAATCCGGCAAGCGCATGGCGCACACCCATCCGCTGAGGGTAGAGGAAGGCCAGCCGATCATCATCGAGGGCATTCACGGGCTGAACGACGCGCTGACGGAGTCCGTGCCCCGGGGGATGAAGTTCAAGATCTATATCAGCGCGCTGACCATGCTGAATCTGGACGATCACAACCGCATCCGCACCACTGACGCGCGGCTGCTGCGCAGAATCGTGCGGGACAATCTGTTCCGCGGCACGCGTCCGGAGGCCACGATGGCCATGTGGGCGTCGGTGAGGAGAGGCGAGGAGAACTATATCTTCCCCTTCCAGGAGGAAGCGGATGCGATGTTCAATTCCACGCTGGCCTATGAGCTGCCCATCATGAAGAAGTACGCCTATCCGCTGCTCTGCGCCGTGCAGCCGGAAAGCCCCTATTATACGCTGGCGCGCAGACTGGTGAAGTTTTTGAACTACATCCGCGTGGCGGATGTGGAGGATGAAATTCCCGTGAACTCCATCCTGCGGGAGTTCGTCGGCGGCTGCTGTTTTTACCGCGAAGAGGATTGACTTAAACGTATATTTCGACCGCCCTGTGCCGAAAATAGGTGTGCAAGGAGGTTGATACCATGAAAGCATTTCAGAGGATCTTTGGGGTTGTGCTGGCGGCGGCGCTGGTGCTGTCGCTGAGCGCGTGCATGAACAATGGGGGAACGGCCAATCCGCAGGCGACCACGCAGACCAGCTTTATGCCGGAGGCGACGGCCACCGTGCCCGGCGCAAACGCTACGCAGCAGCCCGCGGCCTTTGACTGGGCGACCGGCGCGGGTCAGATCGAGGCCAATGTCAGCAGGCTCTCCGAGATTTCGGACTGCCGCGTGGTAGTGACGGGAACGACGGCACTGGTGGGCGTGAAGTTTGCGTCGGCCTATCAGGGCGAGGTGACGGAGCGAATCCGCGAGATGGTCGCCGCTGAGGTCATGAAGGCGGACCCGGCCATCCAGACCGTGGCCGTGACGGCGGAAAACGACGACGTGACCAAGGTCTATGAGCTCTCCGACAAGGTGCGCGGCGGCGAGCCTGCCGATACGCTGGGCGATCAGATCAACGAGATCGTGCGAAACGCCACCACCCTCCGCTGATTGCAGCGGGAACTCTGAACCATCGCGGGAATGGCGGGCCTGTCCTGCCATTCCCATCTCCAATTTGAAAGCCAGGCTACATAGAGGGAAAAGCATGTTTTCGCATCTTCACTTGCACACGGAATACAGCCTGCTGGACGGCGCATGCCGGATCAAGCCGCTGATGCAGCGGCTGAAGGATCTGGGCATGCGGTCCTGCGCGATCACCGACCACGGCGTGATGTACGGCGTGGTGGACTTTTATCGCGCGGCCAAGGAGGCGGGAATCCATCCCGTGATCGGCTGCGAGGTCTACGTTTGCCCGGACATGGACAACAAGACCAGCCTCACCCGCGATTACAGCCATCTCATCCTCCTGTGCGAAAATCAGCAGGGCTACAAGAACCTGTCCCATCTGGTCTCGGAGAGCTTTCTGCGGGGCTATTATTACCGTCCCCGCGTGGACTATGCCCTGCTGGAGAAGTACCACGAGGGGCTCATCGCCATGTCCGCCTGCCTGTCCGGCGACCTGCCCAAGCTGCTGCTGGACGGCCGCGAGAGCGACGCGCGGGCCATGGCGCAGCGGTATCTGGACATCTTCGGAAGGGACAACTTCTTCGTCGAGCTGCAGGATCACGGCATGCCCGAGCAGCGTCAGGTGCTTCCGAGGCTGGTGCGGCTGGCGCGGAGCATGGACATCCCGCTGGTGGTGACCAACGACTGCCACTATCTGGAGAAGTCCGACGCGGAGGCGCAGGAGATCCTGATGTGCATTCAGACGGGCAAGACGCTGTCCGACGAAAACCGCATGCGCATGAGCACCGATCAGCTCTACGTCAAGAGCGAGGAGGAGATGCGCGCCGCGTTCCCCAACTTTGCCGACGCCATCGAGCGCACCGAGGAGATCGCGCAGCGCTGCCAGGTGGAGTTCGATTTCTCCAAGACCTATCTGCCCGCCTATCCGCTGCCGGAGGGCGAGACCAATGTGGGCTATCTGCGCAGGCTGACCGAGGAGGGGCTGCTGAAGCGGTACGGCCCCGACCGCGCCGACGCCCGCGAGCGCATGGAGTACGAGCTGGACGTGATCATCTCCATGGGCTATACGGACTACTTCCTGATCGTCTGGGACTTCATCCACTACGCCAAGACCCACGGCGTGGGCGTGGGACCCGGGCGCGGCAGCGGCGCGGGCTCCATCGTCGCCTATTCGCTGGGCATCACCGAGATTGACCCGCTGAAGTACGCGCTGGTGTTCGAGCGATTCCTGAACCCCGAGCGCGTATCGATGCCCGATATCGACTGCGACTTCGACTACGAGCGCCGCGGCCAGGTGATCGACTATGTGCGCTCCCGCTACGGCGCGGACCACGTGGCGCAGATCATCACCTTCGGCACCATGGCCGCCCGCGCAGTCATCCGCGACGTGGGCCGCGTGATGGACATGGGCTATCAGCAGGTGGACGCCATCGCCAAGATGGTGCCCTTCGAGCTGAACATCACCCTCGACCGGGCGCTCAAGGTCAACGCCGAGCTGCGCCGGGTCTATGAAAACGACGACAATGTCAGGCGCCTGATCGACATGGCGCGCAAGCTGGAGGGCATGCCCAGAAACGCCTCCACCCATGCCGCCGGCGTGCTGATCACCGCGGAGCCGGTGGTGGAATACTGCCCGCTGCAGACCAACGACGATGTGATCACCACCCAGTTCCCCATGACCACCGTCGAACAGCTGGGCCTTTTGAAGATGGACTTCCTGGGCCTGCGCACGCTCAACGTGATCATGGACACCATCTCCATGGTGCGCGAGGGCGGGGGAACGGTCTGCGACGCGGAGGACATCCCCCTGGACGACGCCGGCGTCTATCAGATGATCTCCGACGGCGACACCGTGGGCGTGTTCCAGCTGGAATCCGCGGGCATGACTCAGTTTCTGACGCAGATGCGCCCCGGCAACTTCGAGGACATCATCGCGGCGATTTCGCTGTATCGCCCCGGCCCGATGGAGTCCATCCCGCGCTACATCGCCGGCAAGCAGGATCCCTCCAGCGTGAAGTACATCACGCCGCAGCTCAAGCCCATCCTGGACGTGACCTACGGCTGCATGGTCTATCAGGAGCAGGTCATGCAGATCGTGCGCGATCTGGCCGGCTATTCCATGGGCCGCAGCGACCTGGTGCGCCGCGCCATGGCGAAGAAGAAGCACGACGTCATGAACCGCGAGAAGGAGATCTTCATCCACGGCCAGGAGGAGGATGGAAGGATCATCGTGCCCGGCTGTGTGCGCAACGGCGTCAGCGAGGCGGCGGCGGAGCGCATCTTCGACGAGATGACCGCCTTCGCCAGCTATGCGTTCAACAAGTCCCATGCCGCGGCCTACGGCGTGGTGGCTGTGCAGACCGGCTATCTGAAGCTGCATTATCCCGTGGAGTTCATGGCGGCGCTGATGAATTCCATGGTGGGCAACACGCCCAAGATCGCCTTCTATATTCAAACCTGCCGCAAGCGGGGCATTCCCGTGCTGCCGCCGGATGTGAACCGCTCTGCGGAGAAGTTCACCGTCGACGTCTCGCCGGACGGAGAGAAGGGCATCCGCTTCGGCCTGGAGGCCATCAAGAGCCTGGGCCACGCGCCCGTAACCGCGCTGGTGGAGGAGCGAGCGGCGAACGGCCCGTTCAAGGACATCTACGATCTGATCAACCGCATGGCGGGCACGCTGCTCAACAAGAAGTGCGTGGAGAGCCTGATCCGCTCCGGCGCGATGGATTCCCTGCCCGGCGGGCGCGCCCAGAAGCTGCACGTGTTCGAGCGGGCCATGGACGGCGCGGCCCGGCGGCTGAAGGACATGGTGCAGGGGCAGATCTCGCTGTTCGGCATGGCGGACAGCGCGGTGGAAGCGCCTCCGCCGCCGATGCCGGAGCTGACGGAGTTCAGCCTGATGGACCGGCTGCAGATGGAAAAGGAGACCACCGGCGTGTACATTTCGGGCCATCCGCTGGACGAGTACGCGGACGAGCTTTCGAAGCTGGAGGTCAATTCCCAGATGCTTGCCGATCTGGCCGAGACCGATCCGGACGTGCTGATGGCCTACGATCAGCGCAGCGTTTCCATGGGCGGACTCATCACGGAAAAGCGCATGAAGGCCACCAAGAGCGGCAGCATGATGGCGTTTGTTCAGCTGGAGGATCTCTATGGCGTGACCGAGGTGCTGGTGTTCCCGAAGGTGTACGAGCTGGTCGGGCCGCAGCTGCAGCCCGAGACCGCGGTGCTGATGGCGGGCAAGCTCAGCGTGCGCGAGGATGAAGCGCCCAAGCTGCTGCTGGACCGGCTGTATCCGCTGCGCGGCGGACAGGACCTGATGGAGAAGGATCCGCCGCAGGAGGAGCGCCGCCGCCGCACACCCGAGGAGCGCCGTGCGGCCCGTCAGGAGCGCAGGCGGGAGGCGGAGCGGAATGCGCCGCCGAAGAAGCTGTATCTGAGGCTGCACGAGGCGCAGCGGGAGCAGGTGCTTTCGATCCTCTCGGAAACGCCGGGGCGCATCTGCGTGGTGCTGTACATCATCGAAGAGAAAAAGGGCTATCAGGCCCCGAACGCCTATTGGGTGGACGAGGGCTACGATTTCGGCGCGCTGGCCAACCTGCTGGGCCCGGACAGCGTGGTGCTGAAATGAGGAGGTGTGAAAGAGTTGCAGGTTCCTGTATTGTATGTTGTGATTCCCTGCTACAACGAAGAGGAGATGCTGCCGATCACGTCCAAACGCATGATCGAGCTGACAGACGACATGATCGAAAAGAAGATCATCGATCCAAGGAGCCGCATCGTGCTGGTGGACGACGGCAGCAAGGATCGGACCTGGCCGATCATCGCACAGCTGCATGAGGAGGACGGGCGATTTGAGGGTGTGAAGCTGGCGCACAACGTCGGCCACATGAACGCGCTGTGGGCGGGCATGACGATGGCGGCGGAGAAGTGCGACTGCATGATCTCCATCGACGCGGACCTTCAGGACGACGTCAACGCCATGTACGGCTTTCTGGAGGCGTACAAAAACGGCGCGGATGTGGTCAGCGGCGTGCGCTCCAGCCGCAAAAACGACACCGCCTTCAAGCGCAATACCGCTCAGATGTTCTATAAGATGATGAATCACCTGGGCGTGGAGATGGTCTACAACCACGCCGACTACCGCCTGCTGTCGAAGCGGGCGCTGGAGGCGCTGCTGTCCTTCGGCGAGGTGAACATGTTCCTGCGCGGCATGGTGCCGATGCTGGGCTTCAGGACTGCCACGGTGGAGTATGAGCGCGGCGTGCGCGTGGCGGGGGAGAGCAAGTACCCCCTCAAGAAGATGATTGCCTTCGCCATCGAGGGAATCACATCGCTGAGCAACAGGCCCATCCGCTATGTCACGATTCTGGGCATGCTCTGCGGGCTGCTGGGCGTGACCATGGGCGTGTATGTGCTGGTTTCGCTGTTCTCCGGGCACAGCGTGGCGGGCTGGGCGTCGATCATGATGTCCATCTGGCTGCTGGGCGGACTGCAGCTGGTGGCGCTGGGCCTGATCGGCGAATATATCGGCAAGATCTACATGGAGACCAAGAGAAGGCCGAAGTTCATTCTGGAGGAGTATCTGCACGGCGAAAACTGAGCCGGGAGCGCGCCTGACGGCCGGGAAAGTGGAGGATGCACCCGGCTCCGGGCGTGCTTTTGATGCGGAAAGCCTGAAAATGGGGGCTTTGCGCGGAAAAACAGCCCGATTTTATCGAAGAAATAACATAAAACCGGGCAGAATCATTTGCATAATGGGACAGGTTGGTGTATAATAGAAAAGTCGTGTGCAGGGGTTACTGCGGTCAAAATGCCGGTTTTCAGCAGGCACAAGACCCTGCGCAGAAAGACGAGGGATGAACCGGAAGGTTGCGGCTAGCCGGTAATTTCCGGGGACCAGTCCGCGAATCGGACGACGGAGCTCATGCCCGTCGAATGAAAAATTATATGAAACACGCCCGGCAGCGTGTGCATGAGTTCAACAGGAGGAAACAAGTCAATGGCAAACCAGAAGATCCGCATCAAGCTGAAGGCCTACGAGCACTCGATCATCGATCAGAGCGCAGCCCGCATCGTCGAGACCGCGAAGCGCACCGGCGCCCGCGTGTCCGGCCCGATCCCGCTCCCCACCGAGAAGGAGATCGTCACCATCCTGCGTTCTCCCCACAAGCACAAGGACTCCCGCGAGCAGTTCGAGATGAGAACCCACAAGCGCCTCATCGACATCCTGCAGCCCACGCAGCGCACCGTTGAGTCCCTGACCAAGCTCGACCTTCCGGCGGGCGTTGAAATTGAGATCAAGCTGTAATGCGTCAGGCGCGTCTCACGGCGCATAGAACGACAAAGCGGCTTATCGTGCAAACTGCCAAGCGGTTTGCGTAAGTAACCGAAAGAGGTGTAACAATGAAAAAGGCAATTCTCGGCAAGAAGATCGGCATGACGCAGATTTTCGTCTCCGACGGACGTCTGGTCCCGGTCACCGTCGTCGAAGCGGGCCCCTGCACCGTCACCATGGTGAAGACCCAGAAGACCGACGGCTACGAAGCAATTCAGGTCGGTTTCGGTGAGCTCTCCGAGCAGAGAGCCAAGAAACTGCTCAACAAGCCCGAGCTAGGTCATTTTGCCAAGGCAGGCGTTGCTCCGGCCCGTCACCTGCGCGAGTTCCGCGTGGACGACATCTCCGCTTACTCCGTCGGCGACACCATCAAGTGCGATGTGTTCGCGGAGGGCGACAAGATCGACGTCATCGGAACCTCCAAGGGTCACGGCTACACCGGCGTTATCCAGCGCTGGAATCAGCATACCGGCCCGATGGCGCACGGCTCCAAGTATCACCGTGGCGTTGGTTCCATGGGTGCAAACTCCACCCCGTCGCGCGTGTTCAAGAACAAGCATATGCCCGGCCAGTACGGCGGCGACCGCGTCACCGTGCAGAACCTCGAGGTCGTCAAGGTTGACGCCGAACGCAACCTGCTGATGGTCAAGGGTGCGATCCCCGGCGCGAACGGCAGCCTCGTCATGGTTCGCGACGCTGTGAAGGGTTAATAGGAGGACGCAATCATGGCAAACGTTAAAGTATTCAACATGCAGGGCGCCGCGGTCGGCGAGATGACTCTCTCCGACGATATCTTCGGCGCGGAAGTACATGTCAGTGCAATGCACGCGGTCGTTCGCGCCTACATGAACGCCCAGCGTCAGGGCACCCAGTCGGCCAAGACCCGCACCGAGGTTCGTGGCGGCGGCCGCAAGATCTATCGCCAGAAGGGCACCGGCAATGCGCGCCATCATGGCCGCAGAGCACCCCAGTTCACCCACGGCGGCGTCGTGTTCGCTCCCAAGCCGCGCTGCTACCGCATCAGCGTTCCCAAGAAGGTTCGCCGCCTGGCGATGAAGAGCGCGCTGACCTGCAAGGTCAACGACAACGAGTTCGTCGTCGTCGACAAAATCGAGCTGGCCGAGGCCAAGACCAAGAACATCGTCGCGATGCTCAAGGCTCTGGGCGCCGACAAGAAGGCTCTGATCGTGACCGCCGACAGCGATGCGATGGTCGTTCGCGCCAGCAACAACATTCCCAACGTCAAGACCGCCTTCGTCGGCAGCGTCAACGTGGTTGACATCCTGAACTGCGATAAGATGATCATCGCGCAGGACGCCGTGAAGCGTGTTGAGGAGGTTTACGCAGAATGAAGAGCGCATATGACATCATCATCAAGCCGGTCCTGACTGAAAAGTCCTACGACGCGATGGCCGACAAGAAGTACACCTTCCAGGTGGCCCTCAGCGCCAACAAGACCGAGATCAAGAGCGCGATCGAAGAGATCTTCGACGGCGTGAAGGTGGAGTCCGTTAACACCATGCGCACCGAGGGCAAGATCAAGCGCCAGGGCCGCACCCAGGGCCGCACCCCCGAGGTGAAGAAGGCGATTGTCACCCTGAAGAAGGACTCCAAGGGCATCGAATTCTTCGAGGGCATGGCGACTGAGGAATAATCAGCGCCCCTTCGATGAACGGCGCGAAACGCGCGCCTGAATAATGGCAGGTTCGCCGAAAAAGAACCAATAAGGAAGGAGAGACTCCACATGGCAATTCGAGTGTACAAGCCGACTTCGCCCGCGCGGCGCTTCATGTCGGTTCTGACCTTCGAAGAGGTCACCAAGAAGACGCCCGAGCGCTCCCTGGTCACCGATCTGCGCCACAAGGCCGGCCGCAACAACCAGGGCAAGATCACCGTCCGCCATCAGGGCGGCGGCGCTCGCCGCAAGTACCGCATCATCGACTTCAAGCGCAACAAGGATGGCATCCCCGCCACCGTCAAGGCGATTGAGTACGATCCGAACCGCACCTGCTTCATCGCCCTGCTGTATTACGCGGACGGCGAGAAGCGCTACATCCTCGCGCCCCTCGGCCTGAAGGTCGGCGATACCGTCATGTCCGGCCCCGAGGCCGACATCAAGCCCGGCAACTGCCTGCCGATCGCCAACATCCCGCTGGGCACGCTGGTCCACAATGTTGAGATCAAGGTTGGCCGCGGCGGCCAGATGGTCCGCTCCGCCGGCACCGCCGCGCAGGTCATGGCCAAGGAAGGCACCCACGCTCAGGTCCGCCTCCCCTCCGGCGAGGTTCGCATGATCAGCATGAACGCCCGCGCGACCGTCGGCCAGGTTGGCAACACCGACCACTCCAACGTCCGCATCGGTAAGGCCGGCCGCACCCGCCACATGGGCGTCCGTCCCAGCGTCCGCGGCGTCGTCATGAACCCCTGCGACCATCCCCACGGCGGCGGCGAGGGCCGTTCTCCGGTGGGTATGCCCGCTCCCGTTTCTCCGTGGGGCAAGAAGACCCAGGGCGTCAAGACCCGCAAGCATCGCAAGTACTCTGACAAGCTGATCGTCAGCAGAGCTTCCAAGAAGAAGTAAGCCTGAAAGGAGGCAAACCAAATGAGCAGATCGATTAAGAAGGGTCCTTTCATTCAGCCCGTGCTCCTCAAGCGCGTTCAGGAGCTGAACGCCGCCGGTGAGAAGAAGGTTCTGAAGACCTGGTCCCGTTCTTCTACCATTTTCCCGGATTTCATTGG
>JBJEUD010000145.1:10678-11746 GCA_051883655.1 Candidatus Faecivicinus sp.
AAGCGCTACTGGGCTCGTTCCCACGGTCGTGCCGACATGATCAAGAAGCACACCAGCCACATTACGATCGTGCTCGACCAGAAGTGAGGGAGGATTAAGAGATGGGTCAGAAAGTAAATCCCCATGGCGCCCGTGTTGGTGTTATCCTCGACTGGAGCACCAAGTGGTACGCCGGGAAGAAAGATTTTTCCAACAATCTTGTTGAGGACTACAACCTGCGCAAGATGCTGAAGGGCAAGAAGGAGCTGGAGAACGCGGGCATTTCCCGCATCGACATCCAGCGCACTGCTTCCAAGGTGCACGTCATCGTCTACACCGCCAAGCCGGGCGTCGTCATCGGCAAGGCCGGCGCTGGCGTTGAGGCGCTGAAGAAGGAGATCGAAGCCTTCACCGGCAAGCAGGTCGCCCTGGACATCATCGAGATCAAGAATCCCGATACCGACGCCCAGCTGGTCGCCGAGAACATCGCCCAGCAGCTCGAGAAGCGCATCTCCTTCCGCCGCGCCATGAAGCAGACCATCGGCCGCGCGATGAAGGCCGGCGCCAAGGGAATCAAGACCACCGTGTCCGGCCGTCTGGGCGGCGCCGATATCGCGCGCTCCGAAGGCTATCACGAGGGCTCCATCCCGCTGCAGACCCTGCGCGCCAACATCGACTACGGCTTTGCCGAGGCGAAGACCACCTATGGCCGCATCGGCATCAAGGTGTGGATCTACAAGGGCCAGGTTCTGAACAAGGGCAACAAGCTCGTCGGCGCGACCGACCTGCCCGCCCCCCGCGAGAATCGTCGTCGTTTCGACAACAAGAGAAGAACGGAAGGAGGAAAATAAGTCATGCTGATGCCTAAGAGAGTTAAGCACCGCAAGACGATGCGCGGCCGCATGAAGGGCAAGGCCCAGCGCGGCAATTTCCTCGCCTACGGTGACTATGGTATTGTTGCGACCCAGCCCGGCTGGATCACCTCCAACCAGATTGAGGCAGCCCGTCAGGCCATGACCCGCTACACCAAGCGTGGCGGTCAGGTCTGGATCAAGATCTTCCCCGACAAGCCCGTGACCGCGAAGCCGG
>JBJEUD010000146.1:0-2060 GCA_051883655.1 Candidatus Faecivicinus sp.
GCTGCAATACCATCGCCCAGGTGGCCCATCTGCCCGCCTGCCAGGCTGCCTCGGATCTCTGCAAAATCCGGTATTTTGTCGATCTGAATCGCGATACGGCAATCAAACTTCGGGACCAGTACGGCAGCGGCGTGGTCATTACGGATTATCGTGAAATTCTTGGCGACAGTCTGCTGGACTGCGCGATCGTCTGTACGCCCAACGCCACTCACGCTCCCATCAGCATCGACTTCCTGCGCGCAGGCAAGCACGTCTTCTGCGAAAAGCCTGCGGCGTTGAACGCCGAGCTGGCGCGGGCGATGCAGCGCGCTGCGAACGAGGCCGGCAAGCTGCTGAACATCGGCGTTTGCATGCGTTACGACACCGCAGTGGAGAAAGTTCACGAAATGATTCAGGCAGGCGAACTTGGCGAGATCTACCACGTGTATTGTTCCTTTCGCGCCCATCGATCCATCCCGGGCCTCGGCGGCGCATTTACGCAGAAGGCGCTCTCCGGAGGCGGCGCGCTGATTGACTGGGGCGTGCACTATCTGGATCTCATTGGCTACTGCACCGGCGAGCCCGCCGTTCAATCCGTCTCTGCAAGCGCGTACAGCAAGCTGGGCAATCCCATTTCTGACTACATCTGCAAGGAAATGTGGGCCGGTCCGAGGCGGGAAAACGGAATCTATGACGTGGAGGATTTCGTCACCGGCTTTGTCCGCACAGAAGGCCCGTCGATCACATTTAACGGCGCATGGGCGCAGAACATTGGCGAAGATGCAAAATTCATCGAGTTCCTGGGAACCAAGGGTGGAATCAAACTGCAGTATCAGGGCGGATTTACCTTCTATTCCACGCATAACGGCATGCTCACCCAGACAAACTACGACTTTAATTCTGAAAACATCTATCAGGCGGAGATCCGCGATTTTCTCGAATGCATTCCCAAAGGTATCCGGAATCGCGCGAACATTGACCATGCGGTGCTGACCTCCGAACTGATGGATCTGATCTACCGCTCTTCGGAGCTCGGATGTGAAATAAGCACAAAGAGGACTTGAACATGCAGGACTTAATCGGATTTTTTGACTCGGGTGTGGGCGGCATCAGCGTACTGCACACGGCGCGGCAGCTGCTCCCCAACGAAAACTTTCTCTACTATGGAGACAATGGCAATGCGCCCTACGGGATTCGCAGTCTCGACGAGATTCGCCGCCTGTCGGAGCGCGTGATCTCCATACTGCTCGACCGGGGCGTCAAGGCGATCGTCATCGCCTGCAACACCGCCACATCGGCCTATGCCGAGATCGTGCGCGCGGAACTGGACATGCCCATCATCGGCATGGAGCCCGCCATCAAGCCCGCACAGCTCAACCGGCACGGAGGCGAGGTCATCGCGCTGGCCACCAGGGCGACGCTGACGCTGCCCAAATTCAAGCGCCTGATGTCGACCTACGGAAAGAATGTCATCCCCGTGGTGGGCGAGGGACTGGTCGAGCTCGTTGAATCCGGTCAGGCCCAAACGCCTGCAGCGGATGCAGCCCTCGAGCGCATTCTCGGCCCCTATCAAAGCCATCAGATCGATTCCATCGTGCTGGGATGCACGCACTATCCGTTTCTCCAGACGGGCATTCGCAGGCTGTTTCCGCAGGCCGATATCTTCGATGGCCGGCTCGGCACTGCAACCCAGCTGAAGAACCTGTTGACGCGCAACAATCTGCTGTCCGATGATACCCCGGGCACAATCGAATATCAGACCTCCGGCGATGCTTCAACCCTCGAGCTGATGCGCCGTCTGATGGATTCGCTGGATCAATGAAGGAGCGCTTTTGCCCCTTCATTTCTTTTTTCAACATAAAAGCGACTCCTTTCGGAGCCGCTATGAAAATTGTGAGTGATGTCTGTAAGCCGAGTTCTGTATTGGACGACCATCTATCTGGGCCTGCAGTTGCCAGCAGGCTCTAGCGATTACCCGGAAGCGTGACGGGCCGCCACATATGCTTCCCTATCAATCTTGCACCAAATGGGGTTTACAGAGCGGACAAGTCGCCATGCCGCTGGTGAGCTCTTACCTCGCC
>JBJEUD010000147.1:0-11421 GCA_051883655.1 Candidatus Faecivicinus sp.
CTCCGGGTCAGCGCGCGCTGATCATCGACGACTTCATGAAGGGCGGCGGAACGCTTCAGGGCATGGTGGATATGATGAAGGAGTTCCAGGCCGAAGTGGTCGGCGTGGGCGTGATGATTGCGACGGCGGAGCCGGAGGTGAAGCGCGTCGAGGGCGCTCGCGCGCTGCTGGTGCTCGAGGGCTTTGACCAGGCGACGGGCCGGGCCATCATCCGCCCGTCGAAGGCGTATCTCTGATTTGGGCAAGACGAAAAGAAAAGGGCGGCGATTGAATCAGGCCGCCTTTTGCTTTATAAGCTGGAAAAGGAAGTGAGAAGTTTGGACCTTGAGAAATTCATCCGGGAGGCGACGCGAAAGCCGGGCATATCCGGCTTTGAGTACGGCGTAAACGAGTACATCGCCGCACAGTTCAAGCCGCTGGTGGATTCGGTGCAGATCGATGCGATGCAGAACGTCATCGCCCGTATGGGCAGCGAGGGACCGAAGGTGATCATCTGCGCCCATCAGGACGAAATCGGCATGGTTGTCGCCAGGATCGAAGACAACGGTTCGATTCGCCTGAGGCGGAACGGCGGCGTCGATCCCCGCATTCTGCCCGGACTTGAGGTGGAAATTCAGGGCCGGCGCGGACCGGTCTACGGCGTGATCGGCTCCCTGCCGCCGCACCTGCAGAGCGCAGGGGCGGAAAGGAAGGCGGTGTCGTTCGAGGACGTCTATGTGGACACGGGCTATTCCGTGGAACAGGTGCGCGACCTCGTGCGCATCGGCGATCCGGTCGTGATGCTGTCGGAGCCCCAGGTGCTCGCCGACGGCGGCATGGCGTCCAAGACGATGGACGACCGCGCCAGCATTGCGGCGATGCTGGTGGCTGCGGAGGAGCTTCGCCGTATGAAGGTGAAGATGCAGGTGTACTTCGTGGCGACGACGCAGGAGGAGGTCGGGGCCTATGGGGCGACCGCCGCGGCGTTCGGAGTGAATCCGGACTGGGCGATCGCGATCGATGTGACGCACGGCGAGGGCCCCGGAACCGCGAAGTTTGAGGCCCATCCGCTGGATAAAATCACCGTGGAGCGCGGCCCGCTGATTCATCGGGAGCTCGGGCGCAAGCTGGAGGCGACGGCGAAGAAGTATCGCATTCCATATGAGATCTCAGCGGGCGGCGGAGAGACGTGGACGGACGCGGACTCCGTTCAGTTTGTGCGCGGAGGCATTCCCACCGCCCTGCTGTCCATTCCGCTGCGCTATATGCACACTACGGTCGAGACACTCCGGCTGGATGTCATTCGCGATGCCGGACGGCTGATGGCGATGACGATCGCGGATCTGGCCGACGAATGGGAGGACTTTCAATGGTCTTGAAGGAATTGTGCGCCCTTCGGGGCGTGAGCGGCGATGAGCGCCGCGTGCGCGAATTCATCCGCGAGCGCGTGACGCCGCACGCAACCCGTGTGACCGTGGATCGCATGGGAAATCTGATTGCATTCAAGCAGGGCACGGGCGAGCCGCGCAGGCACATTGCGCTGGTGGCGCACATGGACGAAGTGGGTATGATCGTTCAGGGCATCAACGACAATGGCCTGATCAGCTATGATACGGTCGGAGGGATCGATCCCCGCGTGGTGGTGTCCAAGCCCGTGCGCATTGGCGACAACGAGGTTCCGGGCGTGATCGGCGCGAAGGCGATTCACCTCCAGTCGGCCAAGGAGCGCGAGACCGTGCTGTCCCACGAGGATCTGTACATCGATATCGGCGCGAAGGACAAGGCATCTGCGGAAAAGCTGGTCGAGCTCGGCGATTCTATCTCGTTTGAAAGCCGCTGGGTTGAGTTTGGCGAGGGCATGGTGAAAGCCCGGGCGCTGGATGACCGAATCGGCTGCATGGTGCTGATGAGCATCCTGGAGGGGGAGTATCCCTGCGACATCACCTGCGTGTTTACCGTGCAGGAGGAGATCGGGGTTCGCGGTGCGACGGCCGCGGCCTATCATGTTCAGTCCGACGCGGCCATCATCCTCGAGGCCACGGCAGCGAACGATATGGGCGATCCCGAGGAGACCAACAAGGTCTGCTGTGTCAAAAAGGGCGTCGCGATTTCCTTTATGGATCGCACGTCGATCGCCTGCGCTCCGCTGTTCCGGCGGCTGCGCCAGCTTGCCGTCGAGAACGGGATTTCCTGGCAGATCAAGCAGGGCGTCACCGGCGGCAACGACGCCGGCCCATTCCAGCGCGAGGGCGGTCCGCGCCCGGTGTGCGTTCTGAGCACGCCCTGCCGGTATATTCATTCGCCGTCGTGCGTGGCGGCATTTTCCGATATCGAGGCGCAATTCAGCCTCGTAGAAGCCTTCCTGATGGCGGGCGGCGCATTCTGAAGCGGAGGATTGGAACGATGAGAGAAACTTTGAAGCGGCTTTTGAACGCTTACGGAGCCACCGGGCGCGAGGGCGCTGTCTGCGATGTGATTCGCGAGATGGTTGCGCCCTATGTGGACAGCGCGGAAACAGACGCGCTGGGCAACCTGATCTGCATCAAAAAGGGCCCGGGACGCCGCGTGATGCTGGCGGCGCACATGGATCAGATCGGCTTTGTGGTGACGGATATTGATGAAGACGGGTTCCTGCGCGTGTTCAACGTCGGCGGCATCCGTAGCATCGTCTCGCTGAACCGCCATGTGGTGTTTGAAAACGGCGTGCACGGCGTGCTCTCCTTCGAGCAGGAGGGCTTCAAGCCGGGCGAGAATTCGATGCGGTCGCTGTTTATCGATATTGGCGCGAAGGATCGCGCGGACGCGGAGAGTCGGGTGCAGATCGGCGATGTGGCGGTCTATGTGCCGGACGCGTTTGAACTGGGAGAGGACCTGATGGCCAGTCCGGCCATGGACAACCGCGTTGGCTGCGCGGTGCTGGTCGAAGCGCTGAAGCAGCTCAAGGATTGTCCCAATGAGGTCTGCGCGGTGTTCACCGTGCAGGAGGAGGTCGGCCTGCGGGGCGCGGTTGCCGCAGCCTATCGCATCGACCCGGAGATGGGCATCGCGCTGGATGTCACGATGTCCGGCGACGTGCCGAAGGGCCCGAGGATCGCGGTGAGCGCGGGCAAGGGTCCGTGCATCAAGATCCTGGACAACTCGGTCATCTGTTCGCCCAGAGTGGTGGCGCTGATGGAGGCGGCGGCTGAACGCAGCGGCGTGACCGCACAGCGCGAGGTGCTCACCGGCGGCGGAACCGATGCCGGCGCCATTCAGAAGACGCACGCCGGCGTTCCCTGTGGGGTGCTGTCGATCGCCTGCCGCTATGTGCATTCTGCATGCGAGGTCATTTCCATTTCCGATGCGGAGCAGGGCGCAAAGCTGCTTTCGGAGCTGCTGAACAGCGCAATCAACCTGTAAGGTCCGCTCAGGACAGAGGAGCAGACGGCCGGCGCGCCGTCTGCTCTGTCCTTTGCAAAAAGGAAAGGCCGCAGTTCCGAAGTTGTCGGAACTGCGGCCCATTTTATTCGGCGGCGAGCATGCTTTCCGGCAATGTGGCCGTCAGGGTCAGCAGGGAGATTTCCGGCTGATTGAAAAGGCGGAAGGCCATGAATGGTGTGGCACTGTTGGTGGACAGGCCGCCGGTGATGTAAACCTGCGTTTCGCCCACGGTGGACAGGCCGCGCACATCGCTCTGCGCCGGGAACCAGCCGTTGCGCGCCAGCATGTTGTCCGGCACGTAGAATGCGCCCAGCAGCGGCAGCCGCCATACGCCGCCGCAGTAGTGGCCCGCGAGAATCAGTTCAGGACTGCCCAGATACTTTCCGCTGTCAGAACTATGGGAGCTCGCCACGTAGATGGATTTCTTCGAGGGTACCTCATGAGACAGCATCAGCATGAAGTCGTCCTCCGAAATCGAATCGACCGTGTTGTAGAAATTCTGTGCGATGCGATAGCGGTAGCTGGTGATCGGCAGCGTGCGGTAATCGGCCTCCAGACCGGAGATGACGCCGTCCTGCTCCTGCTCCGTCTGCTCCTTCCAGGTGTTGAGGAGCTCGGTGGCTTCGAGGTTCATCAGCGTGGAAGGGGTGATCCAGAGGCTGCTGCTGCCCACGGTGAGGCACACCGGGGAATTGACGTACACGGCGCCGCGCTCGATGGCGCCGAGGATCCAGTCCTCGAGCACCAGCTCGGACAGCGTTCCGGTGATGTCGCGAGGGGTATCGACGTAGGGCCCTGGATCGGCGTCGCCGCAGATGAAGAACATCTCCTTGGAGGAGGGGATGCCCTCCAGAATCTCGTAAAACGGCTCGGGATCGCCGCCCTTTCCAACCATGTCGCCCAGGAAAAACACGGCGTCATAGTCGAGGTTGCCAATGGTTCGCAGAAGTGCGCTCTGCTCGTCGCCGAAGCGTCGCCCGTTCAGGTCGGAGATGACCAGGATTTTGTAGTCTTCCAGATCCGACGACAGGCCGACGACGGTGAGCGTCTCGTACGCCACGCTCAGATTGCTGTTGTTCAGAAAGACCATCGCGATGATTGCGATGATTGCGATCAGGCACACCATTGGCCAGAAGGGGATTCTGTGGCCATAGATCAACACGGATTTGAAGCGCGGATTGTCGCCGTCCGTGTGGATGATTTCCAGAAACGCGCGCGTCTTGCGGGCGTATGCCGATTCTGTTGCGGAGAACCGGGCAAACAGGCGCAGCCTTTTGCGCTTGCGCGGCTTCTTGGCGGATGCCGTCGCCTTTTTCGCTTTGGCAGAAGCGGACTTCTTCTTTTTGGGCTTGCGCCGGAGCGGTACGTCAGCCTCATCGCCGTACAGGTCGGCGTCTGCGCGGATCGCATCCCGCGCCGGCTTGCGCTCACTCTCCGGGGCGGCGTGTTTGCCCGTTCGCTTCTTGTCTTCAGGTTCCTGCATGATGATCTCCCTTAATTCTATCGTTCTTCTTTCTATTATAAAGCGAAAAGGCATTCATGGCAAGGGATGACCGGTTATATTCCCGGAAAAAACACAACTGCGCGAAAAAAGGAGGGTCTCAGCCCATCATGCAGCCGCCGCGGCTGGGGCCCTCGGCGCCGGAGACGTAGCGGGCGTTGAACTCCATGTTGATCTCGCGCAGCTCCTTTTTTCCGTCGATATAGTCCTGGTACATTTCGGCAAGGCCAGCGCTGCAGCCATCGCAGATGGCGGAGATGTTGCCGATGGAATCGGAAACGATCTGTTCGCGCTCCTCCCGGGTGGTATCCTTGATCAAATAGCTCTTCATAAATGCGTCCTCCGTGATGTGATCTGTACTCCTATTATACTCCGCGGCGGAGGGACGCGCAAGGCGGTTTTTCACGCCTGCTGCGAAGGCGGCTCCTGCCGCATTTTGTAGCAGGTCAGGTTGTTTTCCGCGTCGCAGAGCCCCAGGAAGACCTCCGAGGCGTCGGAGAAGCCCTGACGCTTCAGCTGTTTCGACAGCCATTCGGGATTGAGCCCCATGCGCTGCAGATTTTCGCTCAGGATGCGGCCGTCCATGATGACCTCTGTGAATAGCTGCTCCTGCCTGGGCGACAGCCCCAGATCCTCCGGCGTGGCGGGACGGCGCGTGGAGACGGGCAGGATGGTCAGCTTGCCATTGGCCTCGAAGACTGCGGTCTGGATGCTGCCCAGGTCGAAGTACCCCTGCTGGCGGCACATCGCCATGAACTCGCTCAGCTCCAGCTTGGCCTTTTTCATGTTCTGGCGGTAGAGCTTGCCGGAGTCCATGATAATGCTGGGAGAGCCGGTGAGCAGCTTTCGGCTCTGCGTCCAGTGGATGGCGATCAGGGACATCAGCCACGTGATCAGCGCATACAGAACAATCGCAGTCAGCGGCTTCCACATGTTTTCCAGATCGGTCGCCAGCTCTGCGGCGATGGAGCCGATGGTGATGCCTGTGATGTAGTCCAGAAAATCCAGCTGGGAGATCTGTTTTCGCCCGATGACCTTTGCTGCAATGAACAGAGCGACATAGGAGAGCAGCGTTGACAGGACGATCTTGCCCAACTCAATCATAGAAATCCACCCTTCAGACGGCGCATCAGGCGCGCCTTTTTTGTCTATCTTGGGATCTTTGGCGCGGTTTTATTCCAGTCCGGACGTCGTGCGCAAGTTACAGTTTGTTCAAAGTTCATTCATGCGCACCTCAAAAACTTCGGGTAAAATAGGGCGAACGGAAGGACAGGAGGTTTTCAACGATGAAACGTTTGATTGCATTGGCACTTGCAATGCTGCTCTGCTGTACGGCTGCATTTGCAGAGGAGCGCGGGACAGATGAGCAGTTGGAGCCCCCAGCGTTCGGGGACGGAACATTGCCCGAGCCGGGCGACGGGGAGCGCGCGGAGCGCGGCGCAGGCGGCCCGGGCGGGAATGGAGAGAAGGGTCAGGGCGGTCCCGGTCAGGACGGCGGCAACCGCGGCAACGGAGCAGGCGGCATGACCGCGGCCGCGGAGCCGGACGAGGCGCTGCAGGCGATCCTCGACGAGGTTCAGGATAAGTTTCAGCTGCTGAGCTTCACCGATCCCGAGAGCGGCATTGAGCTTCAGTATCAGCTGTTTGTGCCCGAGGACTACAGCGAGGACGAGGAGTATCCGCTGATCATGTTCATTCCGGATTCCCGCGCGCCGGGGCGCGAGGCTTCCTTTGTGCTGACAATCGGCTGGGGCGGCGTTGTCTGGGCGACGGCGGATGAGCAGGCCAAGCATCCGTGCTTTGTGATGGTGCCGGTGTTCACGGAGACCGTGGTGGATGATAACTTTAACACCTCGGACCAGATCGACGTCGCCGTGCGCATCATCGAGAATCTGACCGAGAACTATTCCATCGACACCAACCGCCTTTATACCACCGGTCAGTCCATGGGCGGCATGACATCCTTCCACCTCAACGTCAAGTATCCGGATCTGTTTGCGGCTTCGCTGTTCGTCGGAAGCCAGTGGGACAACACCCTGCTGGACGTGCTGGAGGAGGATTCGTTCTTCTACATCGTCTCCGCCGGCGACGACAAGGCCAGCACCGGCCAGACCGGCCTGATGGAGGTCTTCGATGCCGACGGCGCGTCCTATGCGCACGCGGAATGGAGCGCACAGGACGACGAGGAGACTCAGAACGCGGCGGTGGAGGCGCTGATCGCCGAGGGCTGCCAGGCAAACTTCGTTACCTTCACCAAGGGCACCACGCTGACCGACGGCGCGGGCGGAAGCGAGCACCTGACGTCGTTTGACTACGCCTATAAGCTGGAGGCCGTGCGCGACTGGCTGTTTGAACAGTCCAAGTAAAATTCAGAAAGCGATGAGCACCGCATGCCCGGGCGTGCGGTGCTTGTCTTTGAAGAATGGATTCGGATCGGTCGGACTGAAGGCGGCGGAGAGTGGAACGGGTCGCGGCTGATGTTTCCCGAGTGATGTCCCGGCTGCGGCCATGGCCGCCCCGATGATCACGCGCTGCAAAGCGCAGGGGGGAACGGCTTTCGGCCAAAGCGATGCCTGAAAAAAGTTTGCTAAATTCCGGTCAATCGGATTCACCTGTGTTGACTTTGGCCGGGGAATGTGATAAGATCTAGAGGAATATTTTTGTGGAGGGTGCTGTTATGGAACATATTAAGACGATTGAAACCCGCAATCTGTGTGAAAGCGCGAAGAACGGCGGCTGCGGCGAGTGCCAGACTTCCTGCCAGTCCGCCTGCAAGACCAGCTGCGGTATCGCCAATCAGAAGTGCGAGAGCACCAAGGAAAGCAAGTAATTGCAAATACCGAAATGCCGCCGAATCCGGCGGTATTTTTTATACGGGAATAAAGGAGAAGCAAGTGCTATGATTCATCAGTATCAGCTGGGCGGATACAACATTGTATTGGATGTCTGCTCCGGATCGGTTCACGCTGTGGATGAAGTTGCCTATGATATCATCGGGATGTTTGAGGGAAACGACCGCGGCGCCGTGCTGAAGGCGGTGGGGGAGAAGTATCGGGATCGCGAGGACATTGCGCCGCAGGATCTTGAAGAGTGCTACGATCAGGTCGTCGCTCTGCGCGACAGCGGCAGGCTCTTTGCGCCGGACACCTTTGAACCCATGGCCGGACATCTGAAGGAAAAGACGGCGGGCGTGGTCAAGGCGCTTTGCCTGCATGTGGCGCATACCTGCAACCTGAACTGCGCCTATTGCTTCGCCAGCCAGGGAAAGTACCATGGCGACCGCGCGGTGATGAGCTTCGAGGTCGGCAAGCGCGCGCTGGATTTTCTGATTGAAAACTCCGGGAACCGCCGCAACCTGGAGGTGGACTTCTTCGGCGGCGAACCGCTGATGAACTTTGATGTGGTCAAGCAGCTGGTTGCGTATGCCCGCAGCATTGAAAAGCAGCACAACAAGAACTTCCGCTTCACGCTGACCACCAATGGCGTTCTGATTGACGACGATGTGATTGACTTCGCCAACCGCGAGATGAGCAACGTCGTTCTCAGCCTGGACGGCCGCAAGGAGATTCACGACCGCTATCGCGTGGACTACGCCGGAAACGGAAGCTGGGATCGGATCGTTCCCAAGTTTCAGAAGCTGGTGGAAGCGCGCGGAGGCAGGAACTACTACATGCGCGGCACCTTCACGCATGCGAATCCCGACTTTCTGAAGGATATTCAGCAGATGCTGGATCTGGGCTTTACCGAGCTGAGCATGGAACCCGTCGTCTCTGCGCCCGGAGATGCTTCGGAGCTCACTCAGGAGGATCTGTCCGTCGTGCTGGAGCAGTACGAGAAGCTCGCCGAGCTGATGCTGCAGCGGGACCGGGAGGGCCGGCCCTTCACGTTTTATCACTACATGATCGATCTCACCGGCGGCCCCTGCATCTATAAGCGCATCTCCGGCTGCGGCTCCGGCACGGAGTACATGGCGGTTACCCCCTGGGGCGATCTGTATCCCTGCCATCAGTTTGTGGGCGAGGAGAAGTTCCGCCTGGGCAGCATCTATGAAGGCGTCACCAACACCGAAGTGCAGAGCCAGTTTGCGGCCTGCAATGTCTATGCGCACCCGGAGTGCCGGGACTGCTGGGCGCGCCTCTATTGCTCCGGCGGCTGCGCGGCCAATGCATATCACTCCACGGGCTCCGTCACGGGCGTCTATGAGTACGGCTGCACCCTCTTCCGAAAGAGAATGGAGTGCGCGATCATGGTGGCCGTTGACCGGGCGCTGAACGGACGATGATGGAAACGCCCATCTGTGATTTTGTGCGCCGCTATGCGCAGAGCAGCGCGCTTCGGCTGCATATGCCGGGCCACAAGGGCGCTTCGCTGCTGGGAATGGAACAGATGGACATCACGGAGATCTGCGGTGCGGACAGCCTCTATGAGGCGGACGGCATCATCCGCCAGAGCGAAGCCTATGCCAGCGCGATCTTCGGTGCGAGGACCTTCTATTCCACGGAGGGATCGTCCCAGTGCATCCGCGCGATGCTCTGCCTTGCGGTGCGCTATGCCAGGCAGACGGGGAGAAGGCCGTTGATCGCCGCGGGAAGGAATGTCCACAAGACGTTCCTGAGCGCCGCCGCGCTGCTGGATTTCGAGGTGACGTGGCTCTGCTCCGAACGCCAGGAATCCTATCTGGCCTGCCGGCTGACGGCATCAGAGCTCGAAGCAGCGCTGAGCGCCGCGGCGGAGAAGCCCGTGGCGGTCTATCTCACCAGCCCGGACTATCTCGGCAACACGGTTGATCTGCGCGCCATCGCGCAGGTCTGCCATCGCCATGGCGCGCTGCTGCTGGTGGACGGCGCGCACGGCGCCTATCTGAAGTTTCTGCCCGAATCCGGGCATGCGATCGATCTGGGCGCAGACCTGTGCTGCACCTCCGCGCACAAGACGCTGCCGGTGCTGACCGGAGGCGCTTATCTGCACATCTCGAATCAAGCGCCGCAGATGCTCTCCGACTGGGCGAAGGACGCGCTGGCGCTGTTCGGTTCCACCAGCCCGTCCTATCTGATTCTTCAATCACTGGATGCGGCCAATCGGTATCTTGCGGAGGGCTATAGCGAGCGGCTCGCAGGATTCGTTGCCCGGGTGCAGGAATATCGGGCCGAGTGGGCGAAGCGCGGATATGTGATGTGCGGGGATGAACCGCTGAAGGTCACGCTCTCTGTGAAGCCCTATGGCTATCGCGGCGAGTCGTTTGCGCAGGCGCTGCGGGAGCAGGGGATCGAGTGCGAATTTGCCGATCCTGATTTCGTGGTCATGATGCTGACGCCAGAGACGGGCGAGGCGGGACTGCGCCGCCTTCACGAGGCGATGTGTGCGATCCGCCGAAGGCCTGCCATCGGGGAGCGGCCGCCGGAATTCCGCTTGCCGGAGAAGGTGCTCTCGATTCGCGAGGCGATGCTGTCGCCCTCCGAGCGCATTCCGTCGTCCAGGAGCGAGGGGAGAGTGCTGGCGTCGGCGTCCGTCGGATGTCCGCCTGCGGTGCCGATTGTGATCTGCGGAGAGCGGATCGATGAAGCCGCTGTCCGCGGATTTGACTATTACGGCATCCAAACCTGTGCCGCTGTCGCAGAGCGGCGCTGAAGAGAATCAGAAACCATCCGTCGATCAGGAGGTCGATGGATGGTTTTGAAAAAGCCTGTTTAGCTGCCTGAGACAAAATATGTTGAACACAAGGCGGGGTTGTTGTGAAGAAACGGTACGGACTGCTCGGCTTGATCTGCGGGATATTGTCACTGCCCCTTTGCATTTTTGTGGTACCCGGTGTGCTGGCGCTGGCTTTGGCGATTCTATGCCAAAGACGGGGGGCTGCAGCTTCCGGCAATAAAGAGGCGTCCAGAGCCAGGTGGGGCGCTATCCTGGGCTCTGTGTCTCTGGGATTAGCCGTGCTGGTGATGATTGCGCGGCTAGAGGAAACAGTCCCTATGAACAGATGCCGCCAAAGAAGGGAAGTAAAGGCATATGAAAACCTTGATACTCAATGGCTCTCCCAAGAGGAATGGCGACACAGTTGCCCTCATTAAGGCGTTCACAAAACACCTAAACGGTGATGTCCGGATCGTGTCATCTCACTTTGACAATATTAGTCCCTGTTTGGATTGTCGTTATTGTTGGCACAATCCCGGCTGCATCATAAATGATGATATGCAGAACGTATATCCCTATCTAGAAACGGGTCTATCCCAAAAACTGTGTAAACGAACAAGCCGGTGCAAAAAGAAAGTGAAGATAGGCGGCGAGCAGGTCATCTGATCGCTGCCTTGTGTGCATGGTAACATAAAATTCCGCAGGCAGTCAAGGGCGGCGGCAGTGCCGCCGTGCGTCAGCATTTACCCTTGACGGCCGAAGGATTTTATGTTATTCGGGCATACGATCCCCGTAGAAGATCATGAGCTGAGCGTGGATCATACCCCAATCCATTCGCCGCCCCGTCCATTTCTTCGTAATATCCATCATCGCCAGATACAGCATTTTCA
>JBJEUD010000148.1:0-11329 GCA_051883655.1 Candidatus Faecivicinus sp.
GGCTGCATCGCCCACCGCTGCCTGAACGCCTGTCCCAAGGGCGCGATCTCCATCGTCAACCGCCATGCGGAAATCGACAGGGCGAAGTGCGTGGAGTGCGGCCGCTGCGCGCAGGCGTGCTCCTATTCCGCCATCATCAAGCAGACCCGGCCGTGCATCAACGCCTGCAAGGTCAGGGCGCTGTCCATCGACCCGGACAGCCGCAAGGCGCGGATCGACCGGGAGAAGTGCATCTCCTGCGGCGCGTGCGTCTACCAGTGTCCCTTCGGCGCGATCTCCGACCGGTCGTACATCGTCGAGGCGGTGCGCATCCTGCGGGACTCGGATGAAAACCGGAACTACCGCACCTACGCAGTGGTCGCGCCCTCGGCGGCGGGCCAGTACGCCGACGTGGACATGAGCCGCGTGCTGGGCGGCATTCGCGCGCTGGGCTTTTCCGACATCGTGGAGGCGGCGTGGGGCGCGGATTTCGTGGCCTGGCTGGAGGCGCAGGAGCTGGCGGAGAAGAAGTTTCTGACCTCGTCCTGCTGCCCTGCGTTCGTGTCGCTGGTGCGCAAGAAATATCCGTCGCTGGCGGAGAACATCTCCCACAACCTGTCGCCCATGGCCCACATGGCGATGCGCATCAGGCAGTGGGATCCCCAGGGAAAGGTGATCTTCATCGGTCCCTGCATCGCCAAGAAGAAGGAGACGCTGTACGGCCCGGCGGCGCAGTACGTGGACTGCGCCATCACCTTTGAGGAGATGCACGCCATGTTCGAGGCGCGGGGAATCGACCTGAAGCGGGTCGAGCCGTATACCCCCGACCGGGCCAGCTACTATGGCCGCGTGTTCGCCCGCTGCGGCGGACTGGCCGAGGCCGTCGCCCAGGCGCTGAAGGAGCAGGGCGTGTCCGATCAGGAGTTTGCGCTGAAGGCGGCGTCCTGCAGCGGCATCGCGGACTGCAGCGCAGCGCTGCTGAAGGCCTCGAAGGGCAGGCTGGAGGAGAACTTCATCGAGGGCATGGCCTGCGAGAGCGGCTGCATCGGCGGCCCGGCCTGCTTAAGCCACGGCGCGCGCAACCGCGTGCAGTTCGGCAAATATGAGAAGATGGAATCGGAGCGCACCATCTCCGGCGCGATCCGCGGCGAATCCGAACCGTGAGAGGGGCAGCGCTGTCCGCGCTGCCCTTTAAGCGCCCTGCGATTCCGGAGCATCTTGGAATGATATCGTGAAGCCCGGGCCATTGCGAAACCCGCTGTGCGGTTCGCAATGGCCCGGGCTTTATGATGGATTCAGCGACGATCCTCCGGCGCGAATCCCGCCGGCCCGGCGGATGACCGCTGTCCATCATGGCCAATATACCATATGGAAGCCGGGGATATTCAAATGGTATAAATGTACTAAAAATCTGAAATGGTATATATGTTATATTGACTAAATTTCCGTCAAAATGGTATCATGAGCCTGTAAGAAATGGTGAAGCTGAGTACAGCATTAAGAAATCGAGAACATGGCAGGTGCGCAATGAAAAACGGAGACGCGCTGTATCTCCAGATCAGCCAGAAGCTGATGGAGGACATACAAAACGGGATCTACGAGGATAAACGCCTGCCGACGGAAAAGGAACTCATGGAGGAGTTCTATGTCTTGCGGATTACGGCGAGAAAGGCGCTGAATCATCTGGCGGATGCGGGCGTGGTGGTTCGCATCTCGGGAAAGGGCACGTTTGTGCGCAAGGAGAGGAGCATTGCCGGCAGATCAATGTTTCCGGCAAAGCACAAGCCGATCATTGCGCTGGTGATGGGCGGCTATTCGGCGTCCTTCGGGCTGGATATCGTCAACGCGGCGATCCGGTGCGCGGAGGAGGAGAACGTCCACATCATCCTGAAGGAGACGGGCAACGACCAGAAGCGCGAGGCCGGAATCCTGGAGGACCTGAAGCTCTCCGGCGTGGACGGCATCATCGTCCAGCCGGCGCACGGAGAAATTTACAGCCAGTGGCTGATCAACGCGGTGTTCGACCGCTTTCCGATCGTGATGGTGGACCGGCACCTGCCCGGCATCGAGGCGCCCTTCGTCGGCGTGGACAACGAGCGGCTCAGCGAGATCGCCATTGAGCATCTGATCGAGCAGGGGCACCGGAACATTTCGCTGATCGCGCTCGAGGGCGAGACGACCAGCACCCTGAAGGCCAGAATGGACGGCTTCTGCAAGGCGTTTGCCAAGTATCATCTTCCCGTACAGTCGGAGCAGTGGCTGCTGCGCCTGGCGGATCAGGCGCAGGCGGCCGGAATCGACAAGAACGATTCCAGCGCTCACGAAATCTATACCCGGGCCATTGCCCGGCATCTGATGGAACACCCGGAGATCACAGCGGTATACGGAACGGAATACATTGCCAGCAAGGCGGCCTGGGACGCGGCCAGAATCAACGGCCGGCGCGTGCCGCAGGACCTGTCCATCGTCAGCTTCGATTATGACAGCTCCTATCACGGACTGCACCATCTGACCCACATCAAGCAGCCGCAGATGGCCATTGGCCGCACGGCGGTGCAGATGATGTGCGCGCTGATCCGCGGAGAGAAGCTCGGACAGCAAAAGCGATTGCTGGAAGGAGAATGGGTGGAGGGCAGCAGCTGCGCGCCGCCCCATGACAGAGTATAGGCCCGGCATTTTCTCCTGTGAGGAGGGCCGGAACCTGTGTTTGCTGTACCCAATTTTGAAGGAGGAGAGGATTATGATCACCCCGAACCGAACCAAAGCGGCCCGCAAGAGCCTCAATGGCAGCCAGGAGCTGATGGGCTGGCTGTTTGTGGCGCCGCCCGTGCTGCTGTTCATGTGCTTCACGCTGATTCCGCTGGTGATGGCCTTTGTGTTCAGCTTCTGCAGCTACGACATCATCAACCCGCCGCGGTTCATCGGACTGAAGAACTTCGAGCGGCTGCTGACCGACCAGTTCTTCCACATCTCGCTGAGGAACACGCTGGTCTACACGGTGATGTACGTGCCGCTGGGACTGCTCCTGGCGCTGGGCACCGCGCTGTTTCTCAACAGCAAGCGCAAGCTGGTGGGGCTCTATCGCACGATGTTCTATCTGCCGGTGCTCTCCTCGTCGGTGGCGAACGCGACGATGTGGTCCTGGATTTTCAACCCGAAGATGGGCCTGCTCAACGGCCTGCTGGCGATGGTCGGCATTGCCGGGCCCTCCTGGCTGAACGATTCCTCCACGGCCATGTACGCCATCGTGATCATGAGCCTGTGGGCGGGCTACGCGGGCAACATGATGATCTTCCTGGCGGCGCTCAAGGGCGTGCCGGTGTCCTACTATGAATCGGCGGTGATCGACGGCGCGAACGCCTGGCAGCGGTTCGTCCACATCACCGTGCCCTCCATCCGCAAGACCACCTTCTTCGTCTCCACGATGCTGATCATCGGTACCTTCCAGGTGTTCGACGCCGCCTATCTGCTGACGCAGGGCGGTCCGGGAAACGCGACCATCACCATCGTGTACTACATCTACAACAAGGCGTTCAAGGATCTGAAGATGGGCTATGCGTCGGCAATGTCGCTGTGCCTGTTTGCGATCATCTTCATCTTCAGCATGATCAACATGCGGATCAACCGGGCGGAGGAGGATTGACAATGGTTGAGAAACAGAGCAAGCGCAACATCCGATGCATTCTGTGGTACCTGTTCGGATCGCTGATTGCCGTCTGCACGGTTTATCCGTTTCTGTGGATGATCGCCACGTCGTTCAAGGAGACGGTGGAGATCTACGCGCGGCCGCTGAGCCTGATCCCCCAGATGCCCACACTGCAGAATTACAAGGACGTCATGGAGACGGTGCCCTTCTTTCTGTACTTCAAAAACTCGTTCATTCTGGCCGCCACGGGCGTGTGCACCAACGTGTTTCTCGGCGCGCTGGCGGGCTACGGCTTCGCAAAGCTGAAGTTCAGGGGCAAGAAGGTGCTGTTCACCATCCTGCTGTCGTCGATGATGATTCCCGGAATCGTCACGATGGTGCCCCAGTTCGTCGTGCTGCGCAAGTTCCCGCTGTTCGGCGGAAACAACCTGCTGGGCCAGGGCGGCAAGGGCATGATCAACAGCTTCTGGGCGATCATCCTGCCGGGCGCCTGCGGCACCTACGCGGTGTTCTTCATGAAGCAGTTCTTCGAAACGCTGCCCAACGAGATGGCCGAGGCCGGCCGCCTGGACGGCGCCAACGAGTTCCGCATCTTCTGGCAGCTGTATCTGCCGCTGGTGAAGCCCGCGGCGATCACGCTGGGCATCATGACGTTCCAGTCCGGCTGGAACAACTTCATGTGGCCGCTGATCGTGCTCAACGATTCCAGCAAGTACACCATCCAGATCGGCCTGTCGCTGTTCAAGACGAACTATCAGACCAACTACGGCGCGATGATGGGCGGAACGGTCATCGCCACGCTGCCGGTGCTGCTGATGTTCATGTTCGCGCAGCGCTATTTCATCGAGGGTATTGCCTTTAGCGGCAGTAAACAATAAACCCTAACACGAAGGAGGAAGTATCATGAAAAAGACCCTGACTATCCTGCTTGCGCTCGTGCTCGTTTTCTCGATGGCGCCGATGGCGTTCGCCGAGGAAAAGACGGAACTGGTCATGTGGGGCGGCTGGAGCGGAGACAACATCGCGCAGTTTGACGAGATGCTCGCCGCGTACAACGCTTCCCAGGATCAGGTGACCATCACCTATCAGTATGTCGAGAGCATGGAGCAGAAGCTGCTCACCGCCATCGCCGGCGGCGAGACCTGCGACGTCGTGCTGTGGGATCGCTTCAACACCTCGACCTATGCCCCCAAGGGCGCGCTGCTGGCCATCGACGACATGGTCGAGGCGGACGGCGTGGACCTGAGCGTGTTCTTCGGCCCCACCGTGGACGAGATGACCTATGACGGCAAGCTCTACGGCCTGCCCACCATGGTGGACACCCGCGTGCTCTTCTGCAACATCGATCTGCTGGAGGAGGCCGGCATCGACTATCAGGAGATCACCACCTGGGAGAAGCTGAAGGAAGCGGCCGTCGCGGCGACCAAGCGCGACGAGAGCGGCGCGCTGGTTCAGAGCGGCTATGTGATGAACGACGTCGGCCTGTTCAGCGCCTATCTGTGGCAGGCGGGCGGCGACATCATCAACACCGAAACCGATCCGGCCACCTGCGCCTTCAACAGCGAGGCCGGCCTGAAGGTCCTGAACTTCTGGGACGAGATGATCAACCAGGAGAAGGTCTACGAGATCGGCTTCAATGAGGCCTACAACAACCAGGCGTTCATCGCCGGCAAGGCCGCGATGATGGTCTCCGGACCCTGGGATCTGAACGCCGTGAAGGAAGCGGGCATCAACCTGGGCATCGTGCCCTGCCCGGCGGGCGACGGCGGCTATGCCAGCTGCCTGGGCGGCTTCGGCCTGGCCATTCCCGCGCTGGCCGCGCATCCCCGCGAGGCGATGGACTTCATCGAGTGGTGGGCCTGCAGCGCCGAAAACAGTGTGCTGTTCACCAAGATCAACGGCTATCTGCCCGCCAACGTCAACGCAGCGGAGGATCCCTACATCAAGGACGATGCGCACCTCTCCGCGATGTTCAACGCCTTCCAGTACGGCCGCATCCGTCCCAAGACGCTGGGCTATGCTTCCATGGAGTCCCTGGCCATGACGCCCCAGTGGCAGCTGTTCGTCAACGGCGAGATCACCGCAGAGGAAGCGCTGAAGACGGCCGAGGAGCAGGGCAACGCCGTGCTCGCCGAGGCCGCAATGGATTATTGAAGCATTCTGCTGAACCGAGGGGGAGGAGCAATCCTCCCCCTTTTTTCAGAAGGCGCCGACAAGGCTTTATACGGAGGATTGGATATGCGTGAACAACTGAATGCGGCCTGCGCGCTGGCGCAGAGCGCGCTGAAGGAGAACTTCTGGCCCGGGGAAGCGGGATTCTTCCGCCCGACCCGGCCCGACCAGCCGGATCACAACCCCTGCTACTGGTGGCAGGCGCACGCCATCGACGCGCTGCTGGACGGCTATCTGCGCACCGGCGACGAGGCGTTTCTCTCGCTGGCCCGCGAGGAACTGAAGGGCACCCAGCTGAGGAACGGCGGCACGCTGATCCACAACTGGTACGACGACATGGAGTGGATGGCGCTGGCGCTGCTGCGCATGTACGACATCACCGGGGACGAGGATGCGCTCAGGCGCGTGCAGTATCTCTGGACGGACATCAAGACGGCGTGGAACGGCCACTGCGGCGGCGGACTGGCCTGGCGCAAGGATCAGCTGGACTACAAGAATACGCCCGCGAACGCGCCGGCGGCCATCATCGGGCTGCGGCTGTATCAGCGCTTTCACGACGAGGAAGATCTCGCCTGGGGCAGGAAAATCCTGGAGTGGAACCGCGACAACCTGATGGATCCCGAGACCTTCTATGTCTACGACGGCATGAACCGCGAGGGCGACGGCCGCATCGATTACGGCTGGGACTTCACCTACAACCAGGGCGTCATGATCGGCGCGTCGGTGGAGATGTACCGGATCACCGGTGAAGCCGAATGGCTCGATCTGGCGCTGGGCATCGCCCGCCGGGCGAAGGCGGTCTACTGCGACGCCCACGGCGGCGTGATGCCCTATGAGGGCCCGGACGACTGCGGACTGTTCCGCGGCATTCTCACGCGCTATCTGGCGGAGCTGTACGCGGTCGCGCCCGAGGCGGACCGCCTCTGGATCGCCGAAATGCTCTCCTCCAGCGCCGCGGGCCTGATGCGCAGCGGCATGGCGGAGGACGGCCTGATCGGCGGCGACTGGCTCCATGCGCCGGCGCAGGACAGCACGGTGGACCTTGCGCAGCACCTCAGCGGGCTGATGCTGCTGGAAATGACCTGGAAGGTGATGAATGCTGCATGAAAAACGTTCATATGATCGCCAATGCCCATCTGGATCCGGTGTGGCTGTGGCGCTGGGAGGAGGGGTGCGCGGAGGCGCTGGCCACCTTCCGCACCGCCGCCGACCTGATCGACGAATACGACGGCTTCGCCTTCTGCCACAATGAGGCGCTGCTGTACGAGTGGGTCAAGGAAAACGATCCGATTCTCTACGAGCGCATCCGCGCCCATGTCAGGGCCGGGCGCTGGCACATCATCGGCGGCTGGTATCTCCAGCCGGACTGCAATATGCCCAGCGGCGAGGCGATGATCCGCAATATCCAGCGCGGCCGCCGCTTCTTCCGGCGGGAGTTCGGCGTGACGCCCACGACGGCGATCAACTTCGACTCCTTCGGCCATGCGCGCGGCCTGGTGCAGATCCTGAACCAGGCGGGCTATCAGAACTACGTGGTGTGCCGTCCCGCGGCGGACCACTATCCCTTCCGGGAGCAGGACTTCATCTGGCGCGGCTTCGACGGAAGCAGCGTGGTCGTCCACCGCTCCGACGAAAACTACAATTCTGTCTATGGCCATCTGCTGAGGGACATGAAGCCGTTCCTGGAGGAGAAGAAGGACGAGCCGGTGACGCTCTTCCTGTGGGGCGTCGGCGATCACGGCGGCGGACCGTCCCGGGTGGATCTGGACGCCCTGCAGGCGTGGCAGAGGGAGGACGGCGCACACCGCTATCTGCACTCCAGCCCGGAGGCGTATTTCGAGGAGCTGAAGGAGCATGCGCCTGGGCTGCCCGAGGTGGCGGAGGGCCTGAACCCCGTCGCGCCGGGCTGCTATACGTCCCAGATTCGCGTTAAGCAGCGCCACCGCGAGCTGGAAAACCTCCTGTTCGCCGTCGAGCGCATGTGCACCGCGGCGCATATCCAGACCGGAATGCCCTATCCCGAGGAGGAGCTCTCCCAGGCGGAGCGGGATCTGACCCTCGCGGAGTTCCACGACGCGCTGCCCGGCAGCGGAACGCAGCTCGTGGAGGAGGACACGCTGCGCCAGCTGGACCATGGACTGGAGATCCTGCACAGGGTTCGCATGCGCGCATTCTGGGCGCTGGGCCGCGGCGAGGAGAGCATCGTCTCCGGAACATCGGTGGTGCTGGCGTACAACCCGCATCCCTTCGCCATCGAAGGCCCCGTCGAGTTCGAATGCGCCACGCCGTGGCAGAACTGGGATCCCACGTTCATGGCCGCGCAGGTCTGTGTCAACGGCCGGCGGCTGCCCGCGCAGAACGAGATGGAGAGCAGCCATTTCTGCATCGACTGGCGCAAGAAGGTGGCCGTGCACTGCACGCTGCCCGCGATGTCCATGACGCGCTTCGAGGTGCGGTTTGAGCCGCTGCCCAGGCGCCCCGTCTTTGCGCCGCTGAAGTCGGACTGGACGTTTGACAACGGCAGCCTCCGGGCGGCGGTGTCGCTGCACACGGGCAGGCTGTCCCGCCTGCAGTACCGGGGAAAGGATCTGCTGGCCGGCGAAGCCTTTGGCCTGTGCGCCTACGACGACACCTACAACTCCTGGGGCATCAAAGCGCCCGACCGGTTCGGCGCGCATCCCTTTGCGCTGCTCGACGCGCATGAGGGCAGCGCATTCTGCGGCCTGCAGGAGCAGACGGCCCATTCCGTGCGCGTGGTGGAGGACGGCCCGGTGCGCACCGTCGTGGAGGCGCTGACGGGCTGGCACGATTCCCGCGCCTGCATCCGCTATTCCTTCTATCCCGAGGAGGAGTTCTTCGATGTGGATGTGTTCGTCTACTGGAACGAGAAGGATCACTATCTCAAGCTGGAGATCCCCACCTGTCTGACCGAAAACGGCGCTTGCGCGCAGAAGATGCTGGGCGTGGAGCCCGTCGCCGATCCGGAGGAGACCGTGATGCAGAAGTGGTGCGCGGCGGAGGGCGCGGAGGAGGCACTGGCCGTGATCAACCGCGGCGTCTACGGCATGAACGCGTGCGACGGCTGCCTGGGCCTGACGCTGCTGCGCTCCGCCGGATATTCCGCCGCGGACGGCGACTACGAAAAGACGCTGCATGAGGTGCGCTTTGCCGAGCGCATGGAGCAGGGCGAGCGCAAGTACGCCTTCCGCGTGCTCTGCGGCAGCCGCGAAAAGGTCATGCGCGAGGTCTCGCGCCGCGCGGAGGTCTTCAACATGCCGCCCTACGCGCTGGCCTGCAACCCGCCCCATCAGGGCGAGCGCGCGCCGGTGTTCGCGCAGCTTGATGCGCAGAACGTTCAGATCACCGCCATGAAGATGGCGGCGGACGGCGGCGTGCTGGTGCGCATGGTCGAGACGCAGGGCGAGCCCGCGGAGGCGGCGCTGCGCGTTGCGGACTGCGAGGCGGCGCTGCGCTTTGCCCCGTGGGAGCTGAAGACCGTGGAAATCCGGGATGGCCGCTGCGAGCCCCACGCGATGCTGGAGGAATAGCTTTCCCTCGAAAGCGGAGGATTCGCGTCGTGAGCGCCGGTTTTCCGCGGAAGAGGCGGGCCGGGAGGAAGAATCTGCACGATTCTCCTCCCGGCCCGTTCTGTTTGCCGGGGCATTGTTTCCCGTTGAATTTTCCGGCGGCTGCGTCGTTTTCCGGCCCTGGTACATGAGCGCTCTTTTTTATTTGAAGGAGGCGGCCGATTCACTTCGAATCCGATTGACTGGATGGACGCTTTGGGGTATAATATACCCTGCACCGGACCGAAAATCGGACCATGGTCAGCTTTTTATCGGAGGCGTCAGATGAAACAGGGAAAGCGCTATCAGCGCATGGAAGAAACCAGGGCGCAGGTGCTGCGGGATGCGGTCGTGCTCTTTCTGGAGCAGGGCTATCGGGAGACGACCCTCGACCAGATTGCCGCGCGGATCGGACGCACCAAGAGCGCCGTGCTGCGCGCCTATCCGGACAAGGAGGCCATTCTTTACGCGCTGGTGACCCACATGTTCATCGCACAGTTTTCCGGCGTGCGGTCGCTGCTGGGAGAAAGTGCGGATCCGCTGCTGATCTACGGCGTTGAAACGGCGCTGCAGCTTCACATCTGCGAGCTCAGCGAATCGCTGCGGGATCTGTATACTGCGGCCTACACGCTGCCCTCCACGGCGGAGTACATTTACAGGAGCACGGCGCAGAAGCTGCAGCAGATCTTCGGCAAATATCTTCCAGATGCGGCGCAGAGCGATTTCTATGAGCTGGATCTGGTCTCCGCCGGCGTGATGCGCGGACTGATGGCCCGCAAATGCGACATGTACTTCACCATTGAAAGGAAGATTGCGCTGTTTCTGCGATGCGCGCTGAAGGTTTACGATGTGCCTGCGGAGGAGCGCGAAGCGGTGATTTCCCGGGTGCTGGCGATGGACCTTGCGGCGATGGCCCGCGGCACGGTGGAGAACACGGTCCGGCTGGCGCAGGCGGGCTTCGACAGGGATACGCTCTGGGCTTCGGCCGCGGAGGCACGGGAGGAGGACGAGCTGTGAATTATGAATCATCCCGACAGGCGGCGGACCGCCTGGGCGTATCCATCCACACCGTCCGGAAGTGGGCGAGGGAGAACCGGATTCCCGGGGCCGTGCGGCACGGGCATTCGTGGACAATCCCGGCGGATTTCGTTCCCGCAGACCGGCAGGAAGCGCAGCCGACGCGCGAGGAGGCGCAATTCACGAACGACGGCCGGCCCGTCCGCACGGCCATGACGCTCATGAACAGCGCCTATCCCGTGGGAAAGTGCCGCGAATTCATCGAGGCAATTCCGGACACGGACGCCAGGGCCATCGCCTGGGGCGAGTATTTCTATTACTGCGGTCAGGCGGAGCGGGCCGCAAGGACGATGGAGCCCTATCAGGACAGCGAGGATCCCATGCTGCGCTATTCGGCCAACCTGGTGGGCTTCTTTGCCAACTTCACCCGCGGGGAAACCCCTCTGGCCATGCGCGCCTTTGAACGCCTGCTGGCGGATTTGCACAGGGATCTCCAGTCGCAGCCCGCGCCGCTGCTGCGCGCCATCGGCGCGCTTGCGGTCACGACGGCTTCGGTGCTGCTGCACCTGCCCGTGGCCAGCGATGTGGATCTGCAGCAGTGCATTTCCTGCCTGCCGGATGGCCTGAAGCTGTGGGCCTGCTACCTGCTGGCCCACAGGAGCTATCTGGAGAAGAACTACAGCGGCTCTCTGGCCATGGCGGAGCTGGCGCTGTCCATGAGCCCGAAGCTGTATCCCGTGCCGACGATCTACGTGCATCTCGTGGCCGCCATGGACCTGATGAGCCTCAAGCGCGTGGAGGAGGCGAGGCAGCACATCGCACAGGCATGGGCGCTGGCGCAGCCCGACGGCCTGATCGAGCCCTTCGGCGAGCATCACGGCCTTCTGCAGGGCATGATCGAGCGCTTCTTCCAGAAGGATGACCCCGAGGCGTTCGAAAGGATCATCGC
>JBJEUD010000149.1:0-2823 GCA_051883655.1 Candidatus Faecivicinus sp.
TCATTCTTCATCCACCCCCAGATACGCCGCGATGACGGCGGGATTGTCGCGCACCTCGGCCGGCGTGCCCTCGGCAATCTGGCGGCCGAAGTCGATGACGTAGATGCGGTCGGAAATGTCCATGACCAGGTTCATGTGGTGCTCGATCATGAACACCGTGAGGTTGAAGTGGTCCTTGATCTGCCGGATGAACGCGCCCAGCTCGTCGGTCTCCTGGGGGTTCATGCCGGCGGCGGGCTCGTCCAGCAGCAGCAGCTTGGGCATGGTGGCCAGCGCGCGGGCGATCTCCAGGCGGCGCTGCTGGCCGTAGGGCAGAGAGGTGGCCTTCTCGTTGGCCGCGCCCTCCAGGCCCACGACGCGCAGCATCTCCATGGCCTCCTCGCGCATGCGCCTCTCCTCGGCGCGGTTCAGGCGGAACGTGGCCGTGAAGGGGTTGCTGGTGCGGCGCAGATGGGTGGCGATCAGCACGTTTTCAAAGGCCGTCTGGGACTTGAACAGGCGAATGTTCTGAAACGTGCGGGCGATGCCCAGGCCGGTGATCCGGTCCGGGGACATGGCCACGCGCTTGCCCGCGTAAAGCTCCGCGTTCTGGCCGGCGTAGGCCTTCTTCATCTTGCCGGTGGGATGGCCGCAGGCGATGAGCCGGTCGTTGAAGTACACCGCGCCGTTGGTGGGCTCATACACGCCGGTGATGCAGTTGAACGCGGTGGTCTTGCCCGCGCCGTTGGGGCCGATCAGCGCCACGATCTCGCCCTGGTCCACGTGCATGGACAGGTTGTTGATGGCCACCACGCCGCCGAACTGCATGGTGACGTTCTCCACCCGAAGCACATTGCTCATTTCGACGCCGCCCCCTTTCCCTTCCTCTTGAAGAACCGCGCGATGGCGTCCAGGCTGAACTCCCGGTCGCCCATGATGCCCTGGCGATAGAACAGCACCACCGCCATGATCACCACCGAGAACACCACCATGCGGAAGCCCGACCGCAGCAGCGGCACCTGCACGCCGAACAGGAACTGCTCGCTGTCCAGGAACCGCAGCCACCATTCGCTGCACGCGATGAACAGGAAGCTGGCGATCACGCTGCCCGTGACCGAGCCCATGCCGCCGATGACCACGATCAGCAGAATCTCATAGGTCATGGCCGACTTGAAGGCGTTTGCCTGCACCGTGCCCTGATACATCGCCAGCAGCGCGCCGCCGATCCCCGCGAAGAACGAGCTGATCACAAACGACAGCTGCTTGTGCCTGAACAGGTTGATGCCCATGGCCTCGGCGGCGATCTCGTCGTCGCGGATGGCCTTGAACGCCCGGCCGTAGGTGGAGTTGATCAGCAGCAGAATGACCGCGATGCAGACGCCCGAAACCGCGAAGGGGAACAGCACCGTGTGGAAGGTGGGATAGGTCTTGAGCAGATTGGAGCCGTTGGTGATGGGGCCCAGCTTGTCGTACTGGATCACCGCGCGGATGATCTCCGCGAAGCCCAGCGTGGCGATGGCCAGATAGTCGCTCTTCAGCCGCAGCACCGGCAGGCCCACCAGCCAGGCGAACAGCGCCGCCACCGCGCCCGCCAGCACGATCGCCAGCAGAAACGGCACCTCGAACTGGATGATTCCGCCCTGATAGTACTGATACACCGCCATGCGCTTCGCCACCGGAATGGTGAGCACGGCGTAGGTGTACGCCCCCACCAGCATGAAGCCCGCCTGTCCCAGCGAGAACAGCCCGGTGAAGCCGTTGAGCAGGTTCATCGACACCGCGATCAGCGCGTAGATCGCGCCCTTCTCCAGCACCGTCACCAGCATGGAGTTCGCGCCCTGGGTCTTCTCGATCAGCCATGCCGCCGCGAACAGCGCGACGAGAAGGAGCGCGCTGATCAGCGTCTTTGTGGATTTCTTCATTTCACATCACACCTTCTCGGAAGTCTTTTCGCCAAACAGGCCCGTGGGCTTGAAGATCAGCACCACGATCAGCAGCGCGAACATGAACGCGTCGGAGAACGTGGTATAGCCGATGGCCTTGATCACGTTTTCGCAGATGCCGATGATCAGCGCGCCCATCACCGCGCCCGGAATCGACCCGATGCCGCCGAACACCGCCGCCACGAACGCCTTCAGACCCGGCATCGCGCCGATGGTGGGCATCACCGTGGTGTAGTTCGAGAAGTACAGCATGGAGCCGATGGCCGCCAGGAACGAGCCGATGATGAACGTCATCGAGATCACGGAGTTGATCTTGATGCCCATCAGCTGCGCGGTCTCGAAGTCCTTCGATACGGCGCGCATGGCCATGCCCACCTTCGTGTGCCTGATCAGCAGCACCAGCGCCACCACCAGCGCCACCACCAGCGGCGGCGTGATGACCGTGACCAGCTTCGTGCTGGCCGAGCCGATGGTGATCTGGTTCGTGATCCACGGCAGCACCGGGTACTGCTTCGCCAGGCCGCCGGTGACATACCACATCAGGTTCTGCAGCAGATAGCTGGCGCCGATGGCCGAGATCATGATCGACATCCTCGGCGCGGTGCGCAGCGGCTTGTACGCCACCCGCTCCACCGTGAAGCCCAGCGCCACCGTGACCACCACCACCAGCGGCACCGCGATGTACAGCGGCATCGCCGCCGCAAAGTACACCATGAAGAAGCCCGCCGCCGTGAAGATATCGCCGTGGGCGAAGTTGATCAGGCGCAGAATGCCGTACACCATGGTGTAGCCGACGGCGATCAGCGCGTACTGGCCGCCGACCGAGATGCCGGCCAGCAGGTAGGGGAGGATCTTGTCAAACATGGTCAAACGCCTCCGACTTTCATTGGAAGGGATTTTT
>JBJEUD010000149.1:2923-11238 GCA_051883655.1 Candidatus Faecivicinus sp.
GCGCCTTCCGCTCAGACACGCAACACGCCGAACCCGCGCACAGGCGCGGGCTCGGCGGTTAAACCTACGCTGAAAATGTGAGCCGATCAGCCCAGCTCGGCGACGGACTGGGTCTTCACGAAGTCGAACTCGCCGGTTTCGGTGTTGGCCTGCTTGATGTAGGCCATGTCCTTCTTCGCATCGCCGATCTCGTCGAAGGAGATCGCGCCGGTGACGCCCTCGCAGGTCACGCCGGGCAGCGCGGCGGCGATGGCGGCGGGATCCACGGAGTCGGCCGCCTTGATGGCCTCGAGCGCGACCATGTAGCCGTCATAGCCCAGGGCGGACACCGCGGCCACGATGTCGTTGCCGCCGTTGTTGGTCAGCTTGTCGGCGTTCGCGTTCAGCCAGGCCTTGAAGCCGGAGACGAACTCCGCCGCCACGGTGCTGGACTCGTCGCGCTCGTCGAAGAACGTGGAGCAGTAGACCTCCAGGCCCGTGCCCTTGGCCGCGTCCAGAATGACGGAGGACTCCCAGGTGTCGCCGGCCATGATGGCAAAGGGAACGCTCATGCTGGCCGCCTGGTCCAGAATCAGCGACGCGGAGGTGGTGGACGTGGGCGCGAACACGACGTCCGCGCTGGCGTTGATGGCGTTGTTCAGATACGCGGTGAAGTCGCCGGTGCCCTCGGTGAAGGTCTCGGCCACCACGGCGCCGCCCATCTGCTCAAAGGCCTGCTGGAAGTAGTAGCCCAGGCCGGTGGAGTAGTCGTCGCCCAGCTGGGTCAGCACATAGGCGGTCTTCGCGCCCTTCTCCTGCATGGCGAAGTTGGCCATGACCGTGCCCTGGAAGGGATCCAGGAAGCAGATGCGCCAGTACCAGTCGCACAGCGAGGTGACGCCCGGGTTGGTGCAGGAGCAGCCGATGGCCGGGATGCCCGCCTGCGCGAACACCTCGCCGCCCGCCATGGACACGCCGGAGCCGTAGGAGCCCAGCACGATGGAGACCTGCTCGCCCACCAGCGTCTGCGCCGCGGTGACGGCCTTGTCCGTCGCGGACTGGTTGTCCACGATCACCAGCTCCACCTTGTATTCCTCGCCGCCGACGGTGACCGTCGGGGCCACGGAGTTTGCATATTCCACGCCGAGAACCTCCTGCTTGCCGCCTGCGCCGTTGTCGCCGGAAGCGGGCTCGAACACGCCCACCTTCACCACGTTCTCGGCCATGGCGGTGCAGCTCAGCAGCATTGCGAGCGCCAGTACAAGTGCAAATACCTTCTTCATTCCAGGTTCGCCCCCTAAAAAGATTATGCTGGTATTATACAGATCCCTTCCTGAAATTGCAAGCCCATTTTTGAAAGTTTATGCGGGAAAACATGCCCATTTGTCCGGCAAAAATCCGCGACAGGCGGTCATATCCTGCAATTTTGATCTTTTATAGATTCATGTTATTCAGATTTTGCCCCGCTTTCTACATATTTATGATATTATCATGCATAATTATACTTCTTTTGGTTTGCTTCGAACGGACGGTGTCCGTGATGAGCGAACAGGTTAATTGTTGGTAAAGTCAGCCGGACTCCGAAGCGGCAAAAAAACCGCCGGTTCTTGCGAATCGGCGGCGATTGCGGCTGGGTCAGTCCTCACCGTAGATGAAGTCGTAGAGCAGGGCGCGGTTCTTTTCGAAGTTGGGCTTGATGCACCAGTAGCCGTCGAAGATGCCGGAATCGAAGGTGCCGTCGGCGGGAATGCGGTACTGCTCGACGCCGGTCAGGTCGAGCTGGAGGCCGACATAGGCCAGGGACATCAGATCGGCGATGCTCAGGTTGGTCTCCACGTAGGGCAGCAGGCTGTAGACCGCGCTGACGACGGAGCCGGCGCTGTTGGTGTCCTTCAGCTTCTGCGCCATGGTGGTGAGCACGGTGCGCTGGCGCTCCGTGCGGGCGTAGTCGGTGTCGATCTGGCGGATGCGGGCGAAGGCCACGGCCTGGTTGCCGTTGAGGTGCACGCCCTCGCCGGACGCCTCCAGCTGCTCCATGCCGGACTGGCTGGACAGGTCGAACAGGCCCTTGTTCAGCGCCTTGCGCTCGGCCTCGGTGATGTCCAGGTCCAGGCCGCCCAGCGCGTCGATGACTTCGGCCAGGCCGGTGATGTTGATCAGCACGTAGTCCTCAATATTGAGGCCGAACTGTCTGTTGATGGTGCTCATCAGCAGCGACGGGCCGCCGAACACGGTGCAGGCGTTCAGGCGGTTGCTGCCGTGGCCCTCGATGGGCACCCAGGTGTCGCGCATCAGCGAGGTGAGCTTGGCTTCCTTCGTGGACAGGTTGATGGACAGGATGATCATGCTGTCCGTGCGGCTGTAGCCGTTTTCGATGTCATAGCGGTTGTCGGCGCCCAGCAGCAGGATGTTCCACCAGGTTTCGGGGAGATCCTCGATGTCGGTATAGTCCTCCACGGAAGCGATTTCCCCCTCCAGCAGATCCGAGATGGAATCCTCCTCCGCTGCGGCCGCGGCGCACAGCAGCATCACCAGCGCGAGCGCCAGTGCGAGCAACTTTTTCATGCAGCATATTCCTCCGTATAGCAGATACCAGTATTATAAATTCACGGAGGGAAAAAATCAATCGTTGTGCCAAAACAATGCAGGATTTCCATATTTCGCACATATTCAAAGGAAGAAAAAGGAAATCCCCGCCGGAGCGAGGATTTTAGGCTGTCAAAAAAATCCCGGAAGAGCTCGAGAGGGCCGCAGCCCTCTCGAATTCCAATCGTACCCGGCGGCGTGTACGGCGGGTACGGGACGATTTTTGCGTCGGAAAATCCCATTTTCCAGAGCAAAAATCGTTTCTTTGCAGTTTTTGCGCCCGGAAATCCGAAGGATTTTAGCAAAAACTGCATAGCAGTCGCGACTCTGCAAGAGCCGCGACCAGCCCGCCTGAATCCTTTGGATTCCAAGGCGGCGCTGCCGGAAACTCCGCTTCGCGGAGGTTCCGGTGCGTTGAGGGGGTGGTAGTGGCGGGGGAGCTTGCTCCCCCGTCCACCAGCGTGTCTCTATGCCTCGGAGAACATATCCTTGCCGACGCCGCACAGCGGGCAGACAAAATCCTCGGGCAGGTCCTCGAACTTCGTGCCGGGGGCAATGCCGTGCTCGGCGTCGCCCAGCGCCTCGTCGTACTCCCAGCCGCAGACATCGCACACATACTTCATGGCTGTTTCCTCCTCTTTCTTATGTGGTATAGATACCCGGTTTCTGCGCGGCTGAACCAGTTTTTTGCGTGATTTCTGCGAATTTTTTGGACAATCCGCGCAATCCTACAGGAAGGACTTCAGCCGCTCGATGTTCTCCTGCTGCATGGCGATATAGGCCGACGCGATGCCCTGGGCATTGGCATCGGCGTCGGGCAGATCGTTGCGGTCCTTCGTCATGCCGATCACGCCCATGGTCGCGCCCTGGATGGCGATATCCGCGATGTGGGACGGCGTGACGTCCGTGAGCGTGTTCATCTGCAGGCCCATCCACAGGCCCGCCCGCGCCGCCGCGCCCTTCGGGCTGGGCTTTCCGCCCGCGGCAAACAGCGCCCGCTCCGCGTCCCGGGCATAGCTCTGATACCGGGCGCACTGGTCCATCAGTTCCTCGCGCACGGCGGCGTCCTGCGCGCGCCGGAGCAGCTGCTCGCAGGCGTCCAGTCCCGTTCGCGCGCTCTCCACAACGCTGCCGAGCAGCTTCTGCGTCTGATCCATAAAGCATCACCTCGGACGCAGTATGCCCGCCCGCGGCGGCGATTATGCGCGGTATGCGGCCGCGCGGTGCGGGTGAGGAATTGGCCCGCGATTATGCGCGGAATGCGAATGCGCGGGCGACAGCTGGCCCGCGATTATGCGGAATGTGAACGCGCGGGAGACAGCTGGCATGCGATTATGCCGCCGAATGCGGCCGCGCGGGCGGAGGCCTGCGATTATGCGCGGCGCATCGTCCTGCCCAGGCGGTCGTTGAGGACGCGGCTGCCCACGGCGGCGGTCTTCCCGTTCACGATCACCCTGAGGATGCCCGTCGGCGGCGCGTCCGGCTCGCCGTATCCGGCGAAGTCCGCGCAGTCGGCGATGGTCTTCGGGTCGAACACCACCAGATCCGCGTCCATGCCCGCGCGCAGGCGGCCCTTGGTCTTCAGCCCCATGGTGGCGGCGGGCAGCAGCGTGGCCCGGCGCACGGCCTCGGGCCAGCTCAGCCTCCTGCGCTCCCGCACCATCACCCGGAAAAATCTCGGGAAGCTGGCCGAGGCCTGGGGATGGCCCTGGCCGGGCTGATAGGCGCCCGCGTCGGTGGAGATCATCACATAGTCCCGGGAGAACGCGTGCTCCACGGCCTTTTCGTCGCCGGTGAAGCAGATGACCTCGGTCTGCGGCGCCTCCCGGCGCAGCTTGAGGTAGAGCGCCTCGTCCATCCGCTGGCCGCGGTACTCCCCCGTGGACACCAGCAGGTGGTCGTACTGCCAGTCGCAGGCCTCCAGGTTCTCCGGGTCGAAGGTGGCCGAGCCCAGCGGCGCGGCGAAGTCGGTGTACATGCCGCTGTCGCAGCAGATGCGCGCGCCCCGGTCCCGGGCGAACTCGATCATCTCGAAGGCGTCGTCCAGCAGGTCGTTCATGGGATACTGATACACCAGATGGGACACCTGCACCTGCACGTCGGCGTTCAGCGCCAGCCGCGCGGCCTCGGCGATGGAGTACATGTCGTACATGGTGAACAGCCGGGTGTGGATCGGGCAGATGCCGCCGTACTCCGCGGTGAGCCTGCCCAGCGCCTCCACCTCGCGAAACGCGCAGCCCGGGCAGTAGTCCAGCCCGAAGGACACGCCCCACGCGCCCGCATCCATCGCCCGGCGCGCCAGGCGCTCCATCTCCGCGAGCTCCTTCAGGCCGGCGCAGGCGCCCGTGTCCTTCAGGCCCACGGCCTCCCGCAGCGTGAACGAATGGCCCACAAATTCGCACTGGTTGACGCAGTAGCCCCCGCGCTGGCTGGCGTAGAACGCGTCCAGATCGATGGGGCTCAGGCCGCAGTTTCCGCCGAAGGACGTGGTGATCCCCTGCAGCAGCGCGCGCCGGCCGCACTCCATGTGGCCGTCCAGGTGGGAGTGCACGTCGATGAACCCGGGGCACACCGCCGCGCCGCCCACGTCGATCCGCTCCGCCGCGTCGGACGGCTCCTGCCCGACGCCGTAGAGGGCCGCGATCTTCCCGTCCTTCACGCCGACGCTGCCGGGGCGGACCTCCATCCGCTCCGGGTCGATCAGCCAGCCGCCCGCCAGTACCAGATCCAGCAATTCTACCACCGCCTTTGTAATGGAACCATTATACCACAAAAACAAAGCTGCGGGGAGGACTTCCCTTCAAAAAAGAAGTCTTTCCCGCAGCTTTTTTCGGCCGGGCCTACTGCCTGGCGTTTTTATAGATGATTTCCAGCACGCGGTCGACGCCGTTGGTGTTGGAGGCGTCGGCGGACATGGCTTCGTAGAGGGAGCCGCGCTCGTGATAGAGGTGGATGGCGGCCTCGACGAGGCGCTCGGGGGTCATGTCCTCCTGCATGAGCACGTGGCTGAAGCCGCGCTGGCGGAAGGATTCGGCGTTGAGAATCTGGTCGCCGCGGCTGGCTCCCTTGGGATAGGGGATGAGCAGCGCGGGCTTTTTCAGGGCGAGAATTTCGCACAGGGCGTTGGAGCCGGCGCGGGAGATGAGGATGTCCGCGCAGGCATAGGCGTCGGCCATCTCCTCGTTGAGATACTCGCACTGGACGTAGTGGGGCGTGCCCTCCAGCGCGGCGGACAGGTTGCCCTTGCCGCAGAGGTGCAGCACCTGGAAGTTGGCGGTCAGCTGGGGCAGCGCGGCGAGCACGGCCTCGTTGATGGCCCGCGCGCCGGAGGAGCCGCCGACGACCATGATCACGGGCATGGTCTCGTCCAGGCCAAAGAACCTGCGGCCGCGGTCGCGGTCGCCCTGGAGGATCTCCGGGCGGATGGGCGTGCCGGTGTAGACGCCCTTGCCGTGGGCGTACTTGATGGCCTCGGGGAAGGTGCAGCACTGGGCGCAGGAGAAGGGCAGGCTGAGCTTGTTGGCCAGGCCGGGGGTCATGTCGGACTCGTGGGTGACGACGGGCACGCCGTTGAGCTTGGCGCCGTACACCACGGGCACGGAGACGAAACCGCCCTTGGAGAACACCACGCTGGGCTTCAGCTCGCGGATGATCGACTGGGCCTGGAACACGCCCTTGATCACGCGGAAGGGATCGGAGAAGTTCTTCAGATCGAAGTAGCGGCGCAGCTTGCCCACCGCCACCGTATGGAAGGTCACCTGCGGGAACTGGCCGATCAGATTCTGCTCGACGCTGTCCGCCGCGCCGATGTAGTGAACGTCCCAGCCGTCCTCGAGCAGACGGGGGATCAACGCCATGTTGGGCGTGACGTGGCCGGCGGTGCCGCCGCCGGTCAAAACAATGCGCTTCATCAGCATCCTCTTTCCTGCATAGATTGATTATCGCTATTATAGCACTAAAGAATGGAAAAGTTTTTAGCTTGTTGTAAAAACTTCTTTCGTTTTTCCGCGAAATGAGATACAATACTTCTGTAAGAAGCGATGGAGGAACGAACATGAGCTATCAGGTGCTGTACCGGGCGTGGCGTCCGGGCACTTTTTCGGAGATCGTGGGTCAGGACGCCGTGGTGAAGACCCTGCGGCGGCAGGTGGTGACCGACCGCATCGCCCACGCCTATCTGTTCTGCGGCACGCGGGGCACCGGCAAGACCACCGCGTCCAAGGTGCTGGCGAAGGCCATCAACTGTCTGCATCCCAACAACGGCGATCCCTGCGGCGAGTGCGAGATCTGCCGCGCGCTGCAGGCGGAGAACTGCATGGACGTGGTGGAGATCGACGCGGCGTCCAACAACGGCGTGGACGAGATCCGCGACCTGCGGGAGAAGATCAAGTTCCCGCCGTCGGTGACGAAATACAAGGTCTACATCGTCGACGAGGTGCACATGCTGTCGCCGGGCGCGTTCAACGCGCTTCTGAAGACGCTGGAGGAGCCGCCGAAGCACGCGGTGTTCATTCTGGCCACCACGGAGCCGCAGAAGCTGCCCGCCACGATCCTGTCGCGGTGCCAGCGGTTCGACTTCCACCGCATCGGCGTGGACACCATTGTGGAGCGGATGATGGTGGTGCTGGGCGGCATCGGCCGGTCGGCGGACGACGACGCGCTGTACGAGATCGCCCGCGCCGCCGACGGCGCGATGCGCGATGCGCTGAGTCTGCTGGACTGCTGTCTGTCCTACACCGACGGCGCGGTGACGCTGGAGCTGGCGCAGGACGTGCTGGGCACGACGGGCCGGGCGTTCATGTTCGACTTCGCGGACGCGCTGATCGACTTCGACGCCGGTCGGGCGCTGAACATGATCAACGACGCCATGAACCGCGGCCGCGATCCGCAGGTATTCATGCGCGATGTGACGGCGCATCTGCGGGGGCTGCTGCTGGCCGGCGCGGTGGGGGACGTGACCGGGCTTCTGGAGATCACGCCGGAGGACGGCGCGCGGTTTGCGGAGCAGTGCAGGCGGATTGATCCGGTGCGGCTGGCGCGGCTGATGGAGCTGTTCATGCGCGCGGAGCCGGACATGAAGTGGGCCACGCGGCCGAGGACGGTGCTGGAGCTGGCGGCGGTGCGCGCGTGCCATCCCGAGCAGGAGCAGGACGCGGCTTTGAGCGAGCGCATGGAGCGCGTGGAGAAGCTGGTGGAGGGCGGCGTGCGGGTGGTTCCCGCGGCGGAGAAAGCGAAGAGGGTCGAGGAGAAGAGGGCGGAGGAGAAGCCGAAGCCCGCGCCGGTGAAGGCCGGGCCGGCGGTTCAGCCGCCGAAGGAGTATCTCGACGCGCTGGAGAGGGTTGCCGGGGAGACGCCATCGATCAAGGCGACGCTGCCGTCGATGCGGTTTGTGGCGTTTGACGGAAGCGTGGTGACGGTGGAGTTTTCGAAGAAGCAGATGATGCATATGAAGATGCTGGAGAGGAAGAAGGCATTGTTTGACGGCGCATTGTCGGATGCGTTTGGACAGCCGGTGAGCATTCATATGCAGCTGGAGGGGGAGAAGACCGCCCGAGCGGCCACGGGCAGTACCGCCAGACGGGTGATTGAGGAATCCTATGAGGTCTTTGGCCGCGATAAGATCGATTTGCAGGATTGAGGCAGAGAGTAAGAAATAAACGCGGCAGCAAAGGGAAGTCCAGAGGGCGAAGCCCTTTGGCGCAGTCCAGGGCGCGCAGCCCTGGCCGCCGGAGGCACCCCTCCAGCGCAGA
>JBJEUD010000150.1:0-11056 GCA_051883655.1 Candidatus Faecivicinus sp.
CTGTACATCGCCATCGGCCTGCTGTGCGGCACGCTGCTGACCGACAAGCAGGTGGGCGGCGTGTGCGGCGCGGCGCTGACCAACATCTGCGCCTGGCTCAGCGGCGTGTGGTTCGACCTCGAGCTGCTGGGCGAGGGCTTCAAATCCGTCTGCGACGTGCTTCCCTTCGCCAGCGCCGTCAGCGCCGCCCGTGCGGCGGTTTGCGGCGATTTCGCGGGGATGGCCCGCCCGCTGCTGATCGTGTGCGCCTATGCCGCTGTGGTCATGGCCGCCGCCATCTTCGTCTTTCACCGCCGGATGAAGGCGGGCAGACTGTAATCTACAAAAAGAGCAGGGCATCCGTTTCATCAAACGAATGCCCTGCTCTTTCCTGTCTCAGCTTCAGCGCTCCGCAGCTTCAATGCGGATCTGCACCGCAGGGACTCCGCCGCAGCGCCGGCGCACAAAATCGGGCAGCATATCCAGCGCGAGGGTACGATTCAGTCCCACCGCCCCTGTCAATTCCTCGCAGAAGCGCAGCTGAACCGCCCGTCGATGAATTTCGCAGGGACAGGGATCATTGAAAAATTCGACGCTGCCCTCCAGGATCGCTTCCTCCGGAAACGGATAGGCATCGATCCGGCCATGGTAGAGCTCCGCGCCGTCTTCGCCGTACAGACAGAGCACCGGCGGTTCGGCGCCCGACCCGCGCTTTTTTCCGGCCAACCACTTCATATTCGCGCCTCCCGTCCGAAAATCCTTCCATCCCAGATTACAGCAGCCAGGCAACCGCGATCAGCACCGCCAGCATCGCTGCCGTCAGCAGCTTTACTGTGGGCATGTGCCCGCAGAGCCAGTCTGTTACCGGAATCGAGCTGCGGCCCCAGAGCACAAGTCCCGTAACCAGCGCCGATGGCAGCAGAAATGCGGCGCAGTAGAGCACCAGCATCAGCAGCCAGCGCATCGATCCAAGATCCGTCTGCACCGCCGTCAGCAATGTGGCCAGATACACCTGGCCTGCACAGAGGAATTCGCTCAGCGCCACGACCGCACCGACCGCGATCGCAGCCGCCATCAGGAATTTTCCGCTCAGCATTCCCTGAATGGTTCTGCGCAGAAATCCCCGAATGCCCGCAGGCAGTTGATTGCGAATATCACCATACCGCTCCCGCCGCGCGGCCAGGGCGTCGGACAGGTTCAGCAGGATCAGCGCGCCGCCCAGCACCGTCAGCAGCCACTTTGTCGCCGTCGGCAGCCACGTCGGATTCCACATCCGAAAAGCGCCCAGCAGCACCGTGCCGATGAGCAGGTAGACTGCGAACTTGCTGATCAGGAACGCAGCGGCATAGCGGCCCGGATGCTCCTGAACCGACATGACCGTGGTCAGAAACAGCAATAGCATCGACAGCGCGCAGGGATTCAGTCCTCCGATCAACCCGGCCGCGCCCGCAGTCAGCCAGGTCAGGCCGCTCAGATCGGCTTCCTCGCTCCCGTCTTCCAGCGCAGCTTCCACGCCGCGTCCCTCCGCCAGCCACCGTTCCAGATTCTCACAGATCGCCGCTTCGCCTGCCAGATAGCCATCGCCCACAAAGACGATCGGCGCGATGCGATCCTCCTCGGGAACGGCGCATTGCTCGAACAGACTCTGTACGCGCGCGAGCTCCTCGCCCAGGTTGATCCGTTCAACCGTGATTTTCGACGTGCCGGACTCCAGTTCGATCTCGTCAGGCAGATCGTCCAGCAGCGCGCTCACCCGCGCGCAGCTCTCGCAGGCAGTGACATAGACATAGATCACCCGGCTCTCTGCCGCTTCCAGCGCGCAGGCCGTCCCGGCCATACAGGCCAGGACGGCGAGCAGCGACAGGATTCTCATGAAAATCCTTTTCATATTTTTGGTACTCCGGCATCAGGAGATCTCCAGCTCCAAGGGCTCCGGCAGTTTCGGGAACGGAGCCGTCGGCAGCGTCTGATACCAATAGGCCACGGTATAGATGTCATCGCGGCGCGGCTTGTACAGGCCGTCCTCGTACCATCCCAGATCCTGAATGGTCACCCTCAGATCGCTTTCGAAGCGGATGGGATCCGGCACATGCCAGCGGTACATGGAGAAGCGCATCTGGCTGTCATAGTGATGGGCCGGGCGCACGTAGTACATGCCGGCATACAGGGAATTGTACGGCCGGTATTCGCCGCCCACATCCCAGTCGTAGGCGCCCAGGAAATAGTCCTCGGTACCGGTACCGCAGATGGTCGGATACTCGTCGCCGTCCATATAGAACTTGATCTCGCCCTCGCCCCACCATCTGCCGGTGCCATTGAGGCCCACGTGCATGGCAGTACCCACATAGTGACCCTTGCCCTTCACGCCGTCGAGGATCGTATACTCCTCGCCCTTCTTCAGCGGCACGGCGCTGCGGAACTGGGCATGGAAATAGGCGGCCTCCTCAGGCACCTCGGTCAGGGTGTAGTTCACCTGATAAAACACGGTGCGGGTCTTGTCGCTGCGGTTTTCCACAGTCATCACCGCGTGCTTGCGGAAGGGCATCGTCCAGAAGCAGTTCATGCCGCGGTTGGGGTTGACGGCGATCATCGCCGAATTGATCTGCATGAAGTTGGGATCGAAGATGTCCCGGTCATTGGTAGTCCAGGCTGCGGCGAAGAAATCGCTGACCGGACACTCCACGCTGGGCTGCTCCTGATCATCCCAGTACATGCGCAGGATGAGATCGCGGCCCACGTAGCCCGTCATCCACATGCTCTGAATGGCGCCGCTGCCCTCGATGTCCACCATGCGGAACACCTCGCCGGGCTGCACCTGATAGCAGGGAGAAACCTTCCAGCCCTTTCCCAGCAGGCGGGCGCTGCGCGCGCCTGTACCCTCAGTGGCCTTTGCACCGGAGTTGGGCGCGCCGGTGAAGTTCTCCGCGCTGATGGAGCGAGACTTTGCGTTCGAGAGGAGCGGCAGCGTAGACGGATTCATCGAAAATCCTTGAAACATGTCTCTAACCTCCTATTGAATTTCCTCAAGAATGACACTCTGTTCGTCGGGATATTCCTGGATGCGGCTCTTCAGGCTCAGATAGATCGAGCTCTTGCCCGCAAACCAGAAATCGCCGTAGATGATCAGGGGAATGCAGTATTCCTCTTCGGGGATTTCCAGGGTTTCCAGCAGGTATTTTTCCATTGCCTGACCGGCTTCGGTATAGATATCGTACTTTACCAGTTCATAGTCCGGGGGGATGCTGTAGGTCAGCCATTGGGAGATCTCCCGGCAGTCCTCGCAGTAGGAGCTGTACAGGTAGACCACGCGCCCCGGTACGCGACTGGCCTCGTACTCCGCCTTTTCCCGCAGCATGGATTCGATGCCGGGGTACTCCCCCGTCTCCAGGAATTGCACCAGTGCCTCGTCCATGCTGCCATCTGCCAGAAACAGCTTTTCCTGCACAAACATCAGCGGCGTGGGAACCTCGTCCGGATCCGCGCCGAATTCGGAAATGCGCGCGCGCATTTCCGGCTCCAGCGTCTTGTCCATGCGCAGGTTGTTGAACTGAATCTGCACCTCGTCCTCCGGAAACATCAGGCGATAGCGATTCGCAATCTCATCCTGGATGGTGCAACTCTTGCACCCCCGGCCCACAGTCCCGCCGCAGCCGCCGCAGGGATCGATCAGATAGACCTCCATTTCGATTCTCTCGGCAAATGCCGTGGAGGACAACAGCAGCAAAAGCAGCAGCACGGCCAGCAATCTCTTCATCGCGTCAATCCTCCGCTTTCAACAGAGGATGATAGCACAACACCTTGCGCTCGCCGCCCAATTCGGTCATTCCGGGCCGTTCGCGGCGACACTCCTCCGTGGCGTAAGGGCAGCGGTTGGAGAAGCGGCAGCAGGTCATGGTATACTCGCGGGTTTCCGCATCGGTCATGCGTACGCCGCGAGCCCAGCGCTCGCCCACGTGAGGAACCGAGCTCATGAGAAGATCCGTGTAGGGATGCGCCGGCTTTTCCATGATGTCCTTGGAGGGGCCATACTCGATCAGGTTGCCGCGATAGAGCGTGGCGATATAGTCGCTGACATAATAGGCTGTGGACAGGTCGTGGGTGATATAGATGAAGCTGATGCCATACTCATCCTTCAGCTGCTTGAACAGATTGACGATGTTGATCTTCAGCGAAGCATCAATCATGGCCACGGGCTCGTCGGCGATGATGATCTTCGGCGAAGTGATCAATGCTCGAGCGATGGAAATGCGCTGCAGCTCGCCGCCGGAGAACTGGGTGGAATACTTGCCGTCCACCACCTCGTAGCTCAGCCCCACGGACTTGAGCGCCTTGCTGACGGCCTGAACCGCATCCTGGCGGTTCTTCGCACCGCCATAGGTGCGCGCCGTATCCATCAGGTATTTGATCACCTGCCGGCGGGTGGAGAAGGAATCGAAGGGATTCTGAAAGATGGGCTGCACCATCGTGCGAAAGCGGGTGTCGGGGATCTCCCGGCGGCTCAGGCAGTTCTGGCCGTCCAGCACAATGCTGCCAGAGGTTGGCGTCAGCAGCCGCAGCACCATCTTGGTCAGCGTGGTCTTGCCGCAGCCGGATTCGCCCACCACGGCCAGTATCACGGGGCGGTCGCCGGGCAGCGAGAAGGACACGCCGTCCACCGCGCGCATCTTCTTGCGGGACAGCATTCCGCCGATTCTGAACTCCTTGGTCAGGTTTTGAATCTCCAATAGATTGTTCGGCATTTGAATTCTCTCCCCCTTCATCGGTTCAGCAGATGGCATGCAGCAAAACGGCCGGGCGCCACTTCGACAAATTCCGGAACGGACTGGGTGCACTCCGGGCGCGCCATCTTGCAGCGCGGCGCGAAGCGGCAGCCCGGCGGCGGATTGCGCAGCGAAGGCGGTCCGCCGGAAATGCCCTCGCGGGTTGTGCGGTCGCCCACCTTGGGCAGAGCGCCGATGAGCATTTGCGTATAGGGATGCAGAGGATTGGCAAAGATGTCGTCCGTGGGGCCCAGCTCCACCAGGCTACCCGAATACATGATGCCCATGCGCTTGGTGATCTGATAGTGCACGCCCATATCGTGGCTGACGATCACCAGTGTGTTCTTCATGCGGCTCTGCAGCTCCATCAACATCATCAGAATGCTCTTCTGCACCACCACATCCAGCGCGGTGGTGGGCTCGTCGGCAAAGATCATGCCTGGCTGCAGGAAGGTGGCCATTGCAATGACCACGCGCTGCCGCATGCCGCCGGACAGCTCATGGGGATATGCCTTCAGCACGTCCACGGGCAGATCCAGTTCGTTCAGATACTGCACCACGCGCTCACGCATAACCTTGTCGCCCTCGCCCGCGCGGTGGCGGCGGAACAGCTCGTAGAACTGCTCGTCGATGCGATAGACGGGGTTCAGCACACTCATGGCTGCCTGGGGCACATAGGAGATGGCGTCCCACCAGGCCTTGTTGATCTCACCGGACTGCAGCGTACACTGCTTGCCCGCGCGGTCGGTGTAGTCCAGCACAACGCGGCCGCTCTTGATCTCCAGCGGATAGCGAATCACGTCGTAGAGCACCTTCAGAAGCGTGGACTTGCCGCAGCCGGACTCACCGGCAATGCCGAAGATCTCGTCATCGTTGATTTGAAAGTTCACATCCTTGACGGAGACGACAGGGCCGGTAATGGTCTGATACTGCGCCGTCAGGTTTTCAATTCGCATCATGGCTCAGCGCCCCCTCTTCTTCGCAACATATTCGTTGTAGCCGGTATAGGTCAGGAACAGGCCGATGAACAGCACCGACGTGGCCAGCACCGGCGAGCCGATCCAGATCCACTGCTTGAGCATGATGGCCTGATACTGGCGCGCCCAGTAGATCATGTTGCCCAGTGTCGGCGTGGTGGTGGAGGACAGGCCCAGCACCGCCAGCGATGCCTCGGAGCCGATGGCCACGAGAATGGTGTTGACAAAGTTCGCCATCGACCAGGACAGCACGTGCGGCAGAATCTCCACGCAGACGATCTTGATCAGGCTCTCGCCGGAAAAGCGCGCCGTGTTGATGAACTCGCGCTCCCGGATGGTCAGCGCCATGGAGCGCGCCTGGCGCGCCGGCCATGGCCAGTTGAACAGGATCAGAATGCCCGCAATCATCATCAGCGACGCGCGGCCCTTGAGCATGGAGCCCATCAGAATCAGAATCGGCAGCGAGGGGATGACGATGATGGAATCGCACAGGAACATGATTACGCGATCCACCGCACCGCCCAAAAAGCCCGAAAGCAAACCGATAAACACGCCGATGGCCGTCGCCGCTGCAGCGACCACAATGCCGATCATCATCGAATTGTGAATGGATTCGATCAGCAGCCAGAAGATATCCTGGCCCTGTTTGTTTGTACCCAGAAGATGCTCCCAGCTGGGCGACTGGTTCTTTTTATAGGCGCTCAGCGTCATGACTTCGCCGGGACTGAACAGATAAACCACGAAGCCGATGATGAAGAACGCAACAACAATGCACAGGCCGATCTTGAACCGAAGGCTCATGGATCGCCATATCTGTCTGAAATTCGCTTTATATCCAGTATTCATGGCAAACGCTCCCTTCGGTCAGCTGTTGCGGATGCGCGGGTCGATCAACGGATAGATCAGGTCGATCAGCAGCGTGGCGGTGGCCACGGCGAAGATCGATATAAAGATGACGCCCGTAAGCAGATTGTAGTCGGAATTATTGATCGCAGTGTTGATCAGCTGGCCCACACCGGGATAGCTGAAAATGATTTCGCACATCAGGGAGCCGCCGAACGCACCGCCAATATGCAGCGCCAGCGCGGTTACCTGGGACAAAATGGAATTCCGGAACACATAGCGATAGCCGATTGTCGCTTCGGTCAGGCCCTTGAGCCGGCCGTAATTGACGTATTCCTCCTCCGCCACATTGGAAGAGAGCGCCTTCATGCTGATAATCCACCAGCCCGTGCCCACCAGCATCAACGATAGCGCAGGCATGAAGGAATTATAGATTGCCCTGCTGAACCAGGCCCAGGTGAATTCAAATTCACCGAAGGAAGGCACCAATGGGAACCAGCGCTTCACATAGGCCATCAGAATCATGATCACCAGCGCAATCATGAAATAAGGCGTAGGATAGATGCACATGCTGATGGTTTCCAGCGTTTTGGAATACCACTTTTCCTTTTTGAAGCCGGCAAGCAGGCCAATCGCATTGCCGATAATCCACGAAAGAATCGTCGTGGTCAGCAAAAGGCACAGCGTGTAGGGCAGCGCTTGCGCGATCATTGAAGAGACCGGCGTCGGATAATTGGCCATGGACAGTCCAAAATCGAAGTGGACCAGGCGCTTCAGCATGGATCCATACTGCTCCAGCAGCGTACCCGAAAGGCCGTATTGCCGTGAAAGGGATTCGCGCAGCGCGTCAATTTCCTCAGGGCTCATCGTACTGCCCATGCCCAGCATCTTGCTGATCATGTTGTTGATGGGATCCGAGGGCATCATTCGCTGGATGAAAAACACCACTGTAATGCCCACAAAAATTGTGAGCACCCACACCAATACTCTTGTAAGGACAAATTTTACCAACCGCACGAGTGATACCTCCTCGTTCACTGGTACTGTTCCAAGATAGAGGATGAGGGGAAGTGCCGGGCACTCCCCCTCACCGAAAGATCGCTCGACTTATGCCGCCTTAAATTCAGTGACGATGAACTTGAAGCAGCTCCACCACCACCAGGGACCATTGTAGGGATTCTCAGAATCCGGATAGTTGGTCCAATAGGTGGAGTTGGTGGGAACCAGCTTGGAGGTGCCGAACATCGGCAGCCAGGCCGCTTCGTCCGCCATGATCATCAGAGCTTCCTTGGACAGTTCATAGGTCGCATCGCTGGGCGCCTGAGAAGCCATCTCATCCAGCACGGCATCCAGCTTCTCGCTACGGAAACGGGCAGTGTTGCCGGAGGTCACAGAGCCGGAGGGCGTGTAGTAATCAGAGTGCCAGCCGCGAAGCTGAGAGTACAGGTCGGTCATAACGCCGCAGGAGGGCCAGTAGGAACCGCAGGTGTAGGAGCCGGTATCATCAGAGCTGTTGAAGAAGCTGCTCTCACTCGCCTGAACGGTTACGTCGAAACCAAACTCGTACCACTGGGACTGCACAGCATAAGCCAGGCGCTCGGACTGGGTCTCGTAGCCGGAGGGGCAGATGATTTCGAAGGTGATGCGCTCGCCGTTGTAGCTCCAGAAGCCTTCGGCATCGCGCTCGCAGCCCGCGCCGGTCAGCAGTTCTTCGGCCTTCTCGGTATCGTGCTTCCACCAGCCGATACCGAACAGCTCGACCAGTTCATCCTCCGTCATGCCTTCGACGGTGTCATAGCCCTCGGCGATCAGCACGTCGTAGAGCTTGAGTGCATAGTCCTTGTCGAAGGGCTGATAGCCGTCCTCCCAGGTGTAGTCGATCAGCTGCTGGCGCATTTGCTTGTGGAACGCCTCATTCATAAAGGTCGTCGGGGGCATGCACAGCGGGGAGACGCGCATCTGACCGGAGAAGGTGTCCATGGAGACCTGCACCATGTCGAGGCTCAGCGCCATTGCCCAGCGGACTTCCTTCTGGTCGAAGGGCTCCACATCGCAGTTGAACTGCATGCCGCGCTCGCAGGGATCGTCGAAGCAGCCGTAGGGATAGTCGGGCAGCCAGCAGGCAACGTTGGGATTGCCGGCCTGCAGCACTTCCCAGGCCTCGGGGGAGATGTCGCACAGGATGTCAACCTCGTTGTTGAGCATCGCCATGGTCTTCTTCTCCTCGGTGCCGTAGGCAGTGAAAAGAACATACTTCGCTTCCGGAACCTTGCCGGTCAGCACGCCGACGTCGGAGTATTCCGCGTCCTCGCGCAGTTCGTACAGGAACCAGTAGCCGTTGGGATCATAATCCTTCAGCGTGTAGGGGCCGGTGCCGATCGGATACTCCCACTGCTCAGTGGTCAGATCGTGCTCCTTCCAGTAGTGCTCAGGAATGATGTACAGGAAGTTGCCCCACACCGTAGCGCCGATGTCCTCAGACAGGCGCGGACGGCTGCCAACCGTGTTGATGATCAGCTCGTACTTGTCCACGTACTCGCAGGACTCAACGAGGTTCGCCAGCTGCGCGCCGCCGGGAAGGGTATCCTTCAGGCGAAGCAGCTCATTGATGGTGAAGCACACGTCCTCAGCGTCGAAATCCTCACCGTCGCTCCACTTGATGCCCTCAGTCAGCACCACCTTGAAGCTGGTGTAATCATCGTTCAGAGGCGTCGGCATCTCGGCCGCCAGATCGGCGATCTGATTACCTTCGATCGTGTTCATTTCCCAAAGATGGGAGTAGACCAGCTGATGCAGGCCTGCACTGAAGTTGGTACCGCTCATGTAGGGGTTGTGCTGACTTGCGTTGCTGATCACGCCGTCAAGACCTTCGACGACCAGCGTCTCGGATCTCGGCGTACCTGCCACGGTCTGTTCATCCGCGAATGCGGAGAAGCTCGCCATGGTCATCATCATCACGGCAATGACGATGATCGACAGAATTTTCTTCATGTTGGTTTCCTCCATTTCTTTTTTATTTAACGGCATTTCGCCGCTAAATTCGCAGCTTAATTTGGTTATTCCGCCTCTTTTTTGTCTCTTGTGCGTCTCGTTTATACAAAAATTATAATCACAAAGCCAGACTGAATGAAATATCAAAAGTTGACTTGTTTTTTTGCAAATCTTGCTATTTACCGCCTCAATTTCCGGCATATATTTTCTTTTTTCCATTTAATGCCTTAATGCCGCAAAAACATGTTAACATTGCAAAAAAAACGCCTGCAGACAGCCGCGGCGTCGGATTTATCACTTCTTGACTTGCGTAATGCGGATTTTGTGAAATCGTGCGGGAATCGTTTTTGGGAATTGACAGATGCAAAGCCTGTTGTTTATAATTCTCCATAAAAGGGAATGCCCAATCCCTGCAAAAGCGAGAAAGGAATGAATACCATGGTCGATCTGTCCACGCTCTATCAGCTCAGCAACGCCCGGACCCGCTCCATCAGCCCGGAAAACTACACCGGTGAACCCGGCAAGGGCGGCATGTGCCCCCTGGAAAAGGGCTTTGCCAAAAATGCGGCGCGCGAACTCGGCACAGGCTGGAAGGTCAATCCCTTCATCGTCATCGAGCCCAAGTCCACCTTCGAGATTGCCGACATCGACGGTCCCGGCATCATCAACCACATCTGGCTGACCCCCACCAAGCGCTGGCGCAACACCATTCTGCGCATCTATTGGGACGGTCAGGAGAACCCCAGCGTGGAATGCCCCATCGGCGATTTCTTCTGCATGGGGTGGAATGAGTACGCCCAGATCAGCTCCCTGGCGGTCTGCGTCAATCCCGGCAGCGCGTTCAACTGCTACTGGCAGATGCCCTTCAAGTCCCACTGCCGCATGACGCTGGAAAACATCGCCGGGGAGCCCGTGGTGATCTACTATCAGATCGACTATACCCTCGACGAGCTGCCGGATGAGGTCGCCTATTTCCATGCCCAGTTCCGCCGCACCAATCCCCTGCCCTACAAATCCGACTACACCATCCTTGACGGCGTGGAGGGCAAGGGCCAGTACGTCGGCACCTATATGGCCTGGGGCTCCAACAACAACGGCTGGTGGGGCGAAGGCGAAATCAAGTTCTTCATGGACGGCGACACCGATTATCCCACCATCTGCGGCACCGGCACCGAGGACTACTTCTGCGGCTCCTACGACTTCGAGGATCCGGTCAACCACGACAAATACCTGGCCTTCACCACTCCCTATTCCGGTTTCCACCCCATCACGCCCAACACGCTGTACAAGAGCCAGTTCCGTTTCGGCATGTACCGCTGGCACATCGCCGATCCAATCCGCTTCGAAAAGAGCCTCCGCGTGACCATCCAGGCGCTGGGCTGGCGCGAGGGCGGCCGCTATCTGCCCCTGCAGGACGACATTGCCTCCGTCGCCTACTGGTATCAGACGCTGCCCACCGCCAAGTTCCCGCCCCTTCCGGACAAGGATTCTCTGGAGGTCATCTGA
>JBJEUD010000151.1:0-1978 GCA_051883655.1 Candidatus Faecivicinus sp.
TCTTCCAGGACGTCGCCGACATAGAGCGTCTCGCCAAAGGCGCCGATCTGCGTCTTGTAGGTCTGCACCAGCTCAGAGGCATCGCCGTTGCCGGGCTGGATGATGAGCTTCTGCGCGACCGCGTCGTCCGAAGTGGGCGAATAGTTGAAATAGCGCAGGTTGGCATCGGAATAGCCGTCCTCGATGGAGCTGAGCTCATAGCCTTCCACAGGCTCGGTCTCGCCCAGCTTGCGGTACTTCTTGTGGCTGGAGGTGCCGGTGTTGCAGACCAGCCAGTTGTCTTCAACGCCCTGCACCACGCCGTCCTTCACCTTCAGCAGGTGGAACGATTCAATGAAGTCCGGAACCACGAGCACGCCGATAATGACGACGACAATCACGGCAAAGCCGATGATCATGGTTCTGATTTCCTGCGGGGTGTAGCCCTTCTTCTGCTTCTTCACCTTGCGGTAGCCCTTGGAGCGGGCGCTGGTCTTGGACATTCGGGTCAGATCCTTTCTTGCTTCATGCTGTAATAGCCGGGCGATTCATTCGCCCCAATATGCTTTTAACATTGTATCAAATTCCGGTTCACACTGCAAGTGGGTAGGCGAAGGTTTTTGGCTCTGCCGGAACGAATTCACAAAAAGTTGAGAACTTGGCGATGCTCAGAACAGGTCGAGCAGGTGGCAGGGCTTGGAGAAGAAGATGCGGTTCAGCGGCGCGGCGGGGTTATGGACGCGGACTTCGGGCATCATGGGCAGATCGTCTGCGGTGCGATAGCCCAGCAGCAGCTGCGCCAGCACGCCCGCGGACAGCTCGACATCCGGCGGGGTGTCGGCAGGACGGACGAGATTGTCGCCAGCGGGATTGAATTCCACCTGCCAGGCGGCGGCATTTTCCGGGATGATGGAATCGGAGACGGCGATCACCGCGCTGCCCTCGCCGCGGGTGCGGCAGAGCTCCAGCGCGCGGCGGACGTTGACCAGTCGCGCCATGCCGTTGTATTTCACGGCGCAGTGTGCGGCGTTGCCCTCGCCGATCAGGCTGTCGATGCGCACGCCCTGGGGCACATCGAAGCGGATGGCGGAATAGTCCGCCGCGAAGCTCCGGGCGAAGCGCAGCAGTGCGCTCAGGGCGCGGACATCGCGGAAGAGCAGGCAGTTGGGCAGGGCGAAGCTGGTGGTGCAATCCATGATGCCGTCGCGCTTGGCGAAGAGGATCGCGCCGGCCGGAGCATTGGTTTCGTCGCGCCAGAGGTAGAGATAGCGGCAGTCCTTCATCCAGTTTTCGCGGGTCAGATGTTTGAAAAAGTGCGTTGGGGTGAAGGACAGGTTCCAGCGGGACGCGCTGGCGTGATAGGCTTCGAGGACGGGCGCGGGATCGCTTCCGGGGAGGATCAGATCCATGGAGCCGCCGGTTTCGGGCAGGCGAAGCGCGTCGAAGGGCAGCGTCCAGGTGGATACGGACGGGCCGTCCTCATAGCCGAACTTGCGATAATAGGCGCGGCTGAAGGGATAGAGCGCGGAAAAGACGGCGCCGGTGCGATGGAGATCGCGCAGCGCGGCGTTCATGCAGGCGCGGATGGCGCCCTTGCGGCGGTATTGGGGCAGGGTGGCCACGCCGCCGATTCCTCCGATGGGAACGATGTGGCCGTCAAAGCGGGCCTGTGCGGGGAGTACGCCGATGCAGCCGTAGAGCTGGTCGGCTTCGCCGGATACCCACCAGGTCATGGGGTCCGGGTGGGGCTCGGCGTCGGCCTTGGGCGGCTCGTAGGGGCTTTCAAAGGCGACGGCGCGGATCAGATCGAGATGGGCCGCTTCCTCGGGGCGCATTGTGCGTGTAAACATGGTTTCCTCCAATGTGTTTTCCTTTAGTATAGCATATTTCATATGCCGGAGCAATGCGAAAAAACACCCCACCCAAAAGCGCGGCAGCAAGAGAGAGTCCAGAGGGCGAAGCCCTTTGGCGCAGTCCAGGGCGCGCAGCCCTGGCCGCC
>JBJEUD010000152.1:0-10978 GCA_051883655.1 Candidatus Faecivicinus sp.
CCATGGATAAGGTCAGCGCCGCACTGAAGATCTCGCTGGGCGTGTGAGCGCCCGGCTCGAAGGAGTCAAAGGGGGACTGTCCCGCCACGGGACAGTCCCCTCAGCGCGTCAAAAAAGGATTTTTTGACACTTTCGATGAAAATCTGAGGATTTTCATCGAGAAGGAAGAAAACTGCGGAAATCTGAAAATCTCACGATTTTCCGGGCGATTTCCTGACGGAAGGAACGATTTTTCCGCCGCTTGCGCTTGCGGAAAAATCCGAGCGCGCCGTACACGCCGCCGCGCTCGATTTTACAGGCGGTTCTGCGCGAGTTTTTTTCCGATGCTCTGGGGGACAGTCATTTTAACCTCGCTTTCCCTCCAGCCTCCGTCCGCGCAGCGAGCGATACAGCCGCACCAGCGCCGCGCCCAGCAGCGCGCCCAGCGCGTTGAGCAGCACGTCGTCCACGTCGGTCACGCCGGTCCCCAGAATCCACTGCGCCAGCTCCAGCGCCAGCGACGCGCCCGCGCCCACGGCCGCCGCCTGCCACAGCGGCCGCCTCCGGCCCAGCAGCATGCCCAGCGGCACGAACCAGAGCATGTTGCCCGCCGCGTGATACGCAAACGGCCACGCGCCCGCGCGCAGCTCCTCCAGCGTGGTCTGAAGGGGAACCGGCCGCAGCGCCCGGACGGAGCCGGGCCCGCCGCGCAGCGCGATGATTTCCGCCAGCGCCGCCAGATAGCCCGTTTGCAGCAGCAGCCGCAGCTCCCGCCGCAGATCGACCCGCGCGCCCCTGCGCCGCAGCAGGATCAGCCGCACCGCCGCCCAGCAGGCGCAGACAATCCCCGCGAACCCCAGCGCCCGGGCGACATACCGCGCGATGCCCGCGGCGCTCATTCGTCCTCCCGATACTCGAGGATGTCCCCCGGCTGGCAGTTCAGCGCCCTGCAGATGGCGTCCAGCGTGGAAAACCGGATGGCCTTCGCCTTGCCGTTTTTCAGAATGGAGATGTTCGCCATGGTGATTCCCACCCGCTCGGACAGCTCCGTCACGCTCATCTTGCGCCTGGCCAGCATCACGTCCAGATTGACAATCAGCATGCGATCACCTCAAATCGTCAGGTCGTTTTCGTCCTTCAGCTCCGCGCCCGCCTGGATCAGCTCCGCCAGCGCCGCGGCAAACAGGCTGAAGACCAGCGAGATGCACACGCCCAGCGCCGTCAGCCCCAGCACCAGCGCGCTGCGCAGCCCGGTGAGCAGGCACAGCGCAATCCCCGCCGCCATCAGCGCGCAGGCCGCGGCCATCTCCTTCGAAATTCGCCGGAGCGACCGCACGTTCTGGCGGGAAAAGGAGTTGTCCCGCCCGATCTCGCCGCAGATCTTCCACGCCTCCCACAGCGCCGCGAAGCACAGCGCGCCCACGGCCCAGATGTACGCCAGGTCAACCCAGAAGCCCGGCGCGCCCAGGCCCTCCTCCTGCGCCACCACCCTGGGCGCGACGCCCAGAAACAGCGCCGCGCCCAGCGCCAGCGTCACCGCGCAGGCCAGCTTCATCTTGCCCAGGGATTTTCTTCGGTTCATGTTCGTCCCTCCCGGTTGTTTCTGGCGCCATTATAGCCGTTTTACGCTCGAATGTCAATATTTATTTATCGTATAACATGAAATCAGACTTCGGCGGTCATGCCGTCGAAGCAGGCGATGAGCGGCGGTGCAAGCCGGGCTTCGATCTCCGCCTGCGTTTTGTGGAGCGTGCGCGCCATGTGGGTGAGAAACACCGGTGCGCCGGGCGCGAGGGTTCCCGTGCGCAGAAGGGTGGCGGTCATCAGCCGCACCATGTCGATGGAATTGTGCTCGAACACGCGCCAGTCGCCGTCGAAGCCGTCGCCGATGGTGGCGTCGAACACCGCCGCGTCCAGCGTCCGGTCGCCGAGGATGTGCCGCGCGCGATTGAGCATCCACGCGCCGTCGGTGGCGTAGAGCAGCGTCTTCCCGGCCCTCTCGATCAGATAGTGAACCGGCTGCTCGTCCGCGCGCTGGGTGGAGTGATTCGCCGGCAGCGCCGTGACCCGGTATCCGCCGGGCACATCGAACGCCTCGCCCACCCTGACGGGGATCACCTCCGCGCCCGGCAGATCGATCGCCTCCGCCCAGCTCTCGTGGGCGTACACCCGCCCGGGCGACAGCGCACGCAGCGCGTTCGGGTCGAAGTGGTCGGCGTGGCTGTGGGTGAACAACACGTCCGTCACCGCGCCCGGATTCTTGATCTCGCCCAATGTGGTCGCCGTCAGATCGATCAGCAGCGAATCGTCGATCCGCGTGGCGGTCAGCCGCCGGTATTCGCCCCGGGCGTCGGGGCCGTCCCAGTCCGCCGCGCCGGTGCCCAGAAACTGCAGCTTCATATCGCGCCCTCCCCTTGCGGTCGTTTTGGCATCATTATAAATGCTGCGGCAGGGACTGTCAATCGGTTGGCCGTTGCCAGCGGGGCGATTTTGTGATATCATAATTCTATCTGTACGAAAGAGGGATGCGCAATGCCGTTTTGCAGCTTTGACCGCGACGCGGGAATGTACGACGTCACGCCCATCGAGAACATGTTCCTGCTGGAATACCTGCCCACCGCACCGGACGAGTTTCTGCGCGTGTATCTCTACGCGAGAATGCTGGCGCTGCACCCGGAGCTGGGCGAGGGCATGGACGAGGTGGCCCGCGCGCTGCACATGGACTCCGACGCGGTGTACAACGCCATGAGCTACTGGGAGCGCCAGGGACTGGTGCGCCGTCTGACCGACCGGCCGCCCACCTACGCGCTGCTGCCCGTGCTGCAGAGCGTCAGCGGCCCCTCCAGCCCCATGGAGAGCGATTACTACGAATATCGCGACTTCAACGCCAACCTCCAGGCCATCTTCGGCCCCGAGCTTCTGCAGCCCAAGCAGTACGCCATGGCCAACGACTGGATCAACATCCTGGGCTTCACCCAGGACGCGGTTCTGAAGATGGTGGAGGAGAAATACCGCCGCTCCCGGGCGCGAAAGCCTCAGAGCTTCTTCAACCGGCTCAACGAGACCGCCGCCCAGTGGGCCGAGCGCGGCATCCGCACCGTGGAGGACGTGGAGCGCGCGCTGGAGACCGACGGGCAGGTGGAAAAGGCCGCCGCCCAGGTGATGAAGCGCCTGGCCATGAACCGCCCCGCCACCGCGGACGAGCTGAAGCTGGTGTCCCGCTGGCTGAACGAGTGGCAGCTCTCGCCGGAGGAGATCCTCGACGCCTGCGCCGAGACCACCAAGTCCCGCAATCCCTCGCTGTCCTATCTCAATTCCATTCTGGAGAGCCGCTGCAGCGGCGTGGACGAGCGGTTCAGGGAGCTGCAGGCCACGCTGCGCGAGCTGGGCGGCAATGAACCGCCCACGCCCGATCAGCAGCGCGTCTACGGCGAGCTGCTCGGCCGGGGCTTCCAGCCGGAGACCGTGCGCCTGGCGGCCGTTCAGTGCGCCCGGCGCAACCGGCACAGCTTCGACCACCTGACCGCCATGCTGGACAAGTGGGCGGAGATGGGGTTGTTCAGGTTCGACGACGCGGACGCCTACGTCCAGGCGATGACCCGCATGACCGCCGAGGTGCGCGCCGTGCTGGACCGCTGCGGCGCGGGGCGGTCGCCCCGGATGGACGATCTGCAGCTCTACGAGCGCTGGATCGCCAATTCTCCCCGCCCGCTGATCGACTACGCCGCCGAGTGCGCCCGGGGCATGGACAAGCCCATGCTGTACATGGACAAGGTGCTCACGGAATGGAAAAAGAACGGCGTATCCACCGTAGACGAGGCCCGCGCCCAGCACGAAAGCCGCGCTCGGAGCGAAGCCCCCGCCGCCGGAAAGCCCAATCCCGCGCTGAACTACGAGCAGCGCCCCGCCGCGGAGACGGATTACTCCAGCCGGATCATCGATTTGAGCCAATACTACGAACAGGACGGTGACCAGTCATGACGCGCTCCGAACACATCCGCGCCCTTTTGGAGGAGTACGCCCAGCAGCGCGCCGCCGACGACGCCGATCAGGCCGCGCGCATCGAGGCCGCCGAGCAGCGGGACCCCGAGATCGCCCGGCTGCGGGCGGACAACGTGTCGCTGGCGCTGGGCACGATGCACTCCATCCTCTCGCTGCCCACCCAGGAGGCCCGCGTGGAGGCCGCCGACCGCATGAAGCGCCGCGGCCAGTCCAACAACGCCGAGATCCGCCGCAGGCTGAAGGCGCTGGGGCTCCCGGAGGATCAGCTGGAGCTGCGCTACCGCTGTCCCGTCTGCCGGGACACCGGCTATGTGGGTGACGCGCCCGCGCGGTTCTGTGAATGCTTCGAGACCCGCCTTCGCGCCCGCCGCCACGAGGACGGCTCCATGGCCGGCGTGGACGAGCAGAACTTCGACCGGTTCAGCCTGGACCTCTTCCCCGAGGCCGGCGGCCAGCGCAGCCAGATGCGCGCCGCCCGCCGCCTGTGCGAGGACTACGCCAACCAGTTCCCCGACTCCCGCTTCCGCAGCCTGCTGCTGACCGGCGCCGGCGGTCTGGGCAAGACCTACCTGCTGAACTGCATCTACGCCCGCGTGATGGACCGCGGCCTGAGCGCCGTGCGCGTCACCGCCTTCCGCATGTTCGAGGCCATGCGCCAGCAGCACGTGGGCAGCGACGAGCGCTACGACGGCTTCACGTCGCTCATCGAAGCGCCGCTGCTGCTCATCGATGACCTGGGCACCGAGCCGATGATGCGCAACATCACCGTGGAATACCTGTTCACGCTGCTCAACGAGCGCATCGCCGCCAAGCGCCACACGGTGATCGCCACCAATCTGACGCTGGACCAGCTCAAGGACCGCTACGGCGAGCGCGTCTCCTCCCGCCTGATGGACCACTGCGGCGTGCTGCAGCTGAAGGGAAAGGATCTGAGGACGCTGTGACCGACCGCGAACGCATCTATCAGGCGCTGGACGGCCTGGGCATCGCCTACGAGCGCCACGCCCACGCCGCCGCCTTCCACATCGACCAGTGCGAGGCGCTGGCGTCCGGCTTTCACGCGCTGGTCTGCAAGAACTACTTCCTGAGCACCCGCCGCAGGACGGCCTACTGCCTGTGCATTGCCCGCCCCAGCGCGCGGCTGCGCACCTCGGACCTCTCGGCGCAGGCCGGAACCTCCCGGCTGAGCTTCGGCAGCGAGGAGGATCTGCTGGCCCTGCTGCACACCCATCCCGGCTCGGTCAGCCCCATGGGACTGCTGTTCGACCGCGAGCGCCGCGTGCAGCTGCTGGCGGACCGGGCGCTGATCGGCGAGCCCCGGCTGGCCTTCCACCCCTGCGACAACACCGAGACGCTGGTGCTCTCCTGGGCCGACTTCGCCGGGAAATTCCTCCCCCACACCGGCCACGCGCCCCTGTTTGTGGACATCCGCGATTTCGAGGGCGCGGAATAAATCCTCTCCGGAGATGTTTCAATTTCCTACCATCGGGGTATATAATTCATAGAGCCGCGCAAGGCGGCGTAGAATACCACGACGATGGGAGGTTTGATTTCATGAAGAAACGACTGCTGCGAAAGACGACGGCCCTTCTGCTGAGCCTGCTCCTCTGCCTGGCGGCCCACGCGGCGCTGGCAGCCACGCGCGATGAGGCGCTGACCACCGCCCAACAGCTGGTCGGCCCGCAGGCTGCGCTGACCGACTCCGACCAGGACGACGGCCTCTACGAATTCGACTTCCGCGACGACGATGCGCGCCATGAGGTCGTCATCCGCTCCTCCGACGGCGCGGTGATCGCGTTTGAAACCGACTACACCGGCCTTCCCAAGGGCGCCGCGCGGGCGCTGACCGACGCCGAGGCCAAGGCCAAGGCCGTCGCGCTCTATCCCGACGCCGCCGTGACGCTGGCGCTGGCCGAGGACGATGAGGACGACGGCGCGACCTGGGAGGTCTTCTTCACCACCGGCGGCGCGCCCGCCGCGCTGACCGTCAACGCCGAGACCGGCGATGTGCTGCGCGTGGAGCGGTATCCCGCCGCCGCGGGCATCCTGACCGCCGATCAGATTCCGGCGATCATTTCCTCCCGCGCCGATTCCGCCGCGCTGAAGGAGCTGGAGCTGTCCTACAGCGAGCGCACCGGCTACAAGTATGAGGGCGAGGTCGGCAGCGACGAGTTCGAAATCGACGCAACAACCGGCGAAATCCTGGAGTGGGAGCACCGCTGAGCCCCGCGCCGCCCCAATCTGGAATCAGCGCAAGCGCCCGGAACCGGGAATGGTTCCGGGCGCTTTGCGTGTCAAAAAAGTCTTTTTGACACTTTCAATGAAAATCTGAGGATTTTCATTGAAAAGGAGGAGAACTGCGGAAATCTGAAAATCTCACGATTTTCCGGGCGATTTCCTGACGGAAGGTATTCTTTTTCCGCCGCTTATGCCTGCGGAAAAAGACGGGCGCGCCGTACACGCCGCCGCGCCCGATTCTACAGGCGGTTCTGCGCGAGATTTTTCAACAGTCTGAGCACCCGGAACCGACGATGGTTCCGGGCGCTTTTCCGCAATTTCTGCGGAATATCTGCATTTCCTGTTGTATTTTCCTGCATGTTCTGCTATAATTATGGATGAGCCGTTCTGCGGCGTTTCTTTTGACGTAATCGTTGCATATGCAACCAATTCCCGGAGGTTATGAACATGCCGAACTTTACCCACAGTCTGAATATCGTCGGGCGCTGCACGCAGATGCAGCGCGGACAGGCGCTGAAGGAGCTGGGCATCTGCGGCGGACAGGTGCCGTATCTGCTCAGGCTCTGCCGCTGTCCGGGACTGACCCAGGAGGATCTGGCGAAGGCGCTGTACGTGAACAAGAGCACCGCGGCGCGGGTGATCGCCAACCTGGAGAAATCCGGCTACGTGGAGCGCCGCCCCAGCCCGGAGGACCGCCGCTGCCACCAGCTGTTCCCCACGGAGCAGGCGATGGCGGCGCTGCCGCAGATCCGCGAGACGGTGCGCGGCTGGAACGACTATCTCCTGGAGGACTTCACCGAGGAGGAGCGGGCGGCGCTGATCGACATGCTCGCCCGGGTGTCCGCCCGGGCCCAGGCCTACATCCAGCGGGAAGTGGGGTGGGACGCGTGAGGCGGATCATCGGCTATCTGAAGCCCTATGCCTGGCCCATGGCGGTGGGGCTGTCTCTGAAGTTCATCGGCGCAATGACGGAGCTGTTCCTGCCCTGGATTCTGGCGTACATGATCGACACGGTGGCGCCCACGCGCAGCCTGGGCGCAATCTTCTTCTGGGGCGCGATGATGGCGCTGTGCGCGGGCATCGCGCTGTGGGGCAACGTGGTGGCGAACCGCCGCGCCTCCGCCGTGGCCCGGGACGCCACGCGGTCCATCCGCCACGACCTGTTTGAAAAGATCGAACACCTCTCCTCGCGGCAGATCGACGAGCTGACCATCCCCAGCCTGATCTCCCGGCTGTCCACGGACACCTACAACGTCAACACCACCATCGCCCGCATTCAGCGCATCGGCGTGCGCGCGCCGATTCTGCTGCTGGGCGGCGTGACGGTCACGATGCTGCAGGACTTCCGCCTGAGCCTGGTGCTGGTGGCGACGCTGCCGCTGCTGGGCGCGGGCATCGCGACGATCTCGATGAAGGGCATTCCCCTGTACCGCAGGGTGCAGGCGGCCGGCGACCAGGCGCTGCAGACCGTGCGCGACGACGTGACCGGCATCCGCGTGATCCGCGCGCTGTCCAAGGGCGAATACGAGCGCGAGCACTTCCACCGGGACAACTGCGCGCTGTGCGCCGAGCAGATCCGCGCGGACACGATCATGTCCGCCACGAACCCGCTGATGAACCTGCTGCTCAACGGCGGCCTGACCGCCATGGTGGTGGCGGGCGCGTTCTTCGTCCACCGCGGCGTGTCCAGCCCGGGCACGATCATCGCGTTTCTGACCTACTTCACCATCATCCTCAACTCCGTGATGGCCATCAACCGCATCTTCGTGATGCTCTCCAAGGCCACGGCCTCGGCCCAGCGCATCGACGAGGTGCTCTCGCTGCCCGACGAGGTCCCGGAGGGCGGGCTGGCGGCGCTGAAGACCCGGGCCCACGTGGTGTTCGACGACGTGTGCTTCTCCTACAACGGCCGCCAGAACGACCTGGACCACATCTCCTTCGCGCTGGAGCGCGGCCGCACGCTGGGCGTGATCGGCGCCACCGGCTGCGGCAAGACCACGCTGATCCAGCTGCTGCAGCGCTTCTACCGCGCGGACTCCGGCGGCATCTACATAAATGGCGAAAACGTGAACACCTTCGACGACGAAGCCCTGCACCGCATGTTCGGCGTGGCCTTCCAGTCCGACGCGTTCTTCGCCGGAACCATCCGCGAAAACATCGACCTGGGCCGCGGCATCCCCCAGGAGCAGATCGAGCGCGCCGCCCGCTGCGCCCAGGCCAGCGAGTTCATCGACGCGCTGCCCGACGGCTACGATCACCACGTGCACGCCAAGGCGGTGAACCTGTCCGGCGGCCAGCGGCAGCGCCTGCTGATCGCCCGCGCGCTGGCCGGCAACCCGGACATCCTGATCCTGGACGACTCCTCCTCCGCGCTGGACTACCGCACCGACGCGGCCATGCGCGAGGCCGTCCGGCGGGAATATCCCCACGTCACCACCGTGCTGATCGCCCAGCGCGTCAGCTCCGTGCGCAATTCGGACATGATCCTGGTGCTGGAAAACGGCGCCATCGCGGGCCTGGGCGCCCACGATGCGCTGATGCAGTCCTGTCCCCTCTACGCCCAGATCAGCCGCATTCAGACCGGCGAGGACGAACCCATGGGAGGTGAAGCCAATGCCCCCGCGTAGCACGCCCCAAAAGCCCCGCGACGCCCGGCGCACCCTTCGGACGCTGGGCAAATACCTGCTGCGCAGCTGGCCGCTGCTGACCGGCGCGCTGGCGCTGACGGTGGTGGGCAACGTCTGCCAGCTGATCGGCCCCACGCTGTGCGGCTACGCCATCGACGCCATCGCCCGGGAGACGGGCGTGGACTTCCCCAAGGTGTTCGGCTACGCCGGACAGATGCTGGTACTGTACGTGATCTCCGCGGCGCTGAGCTACGCCGTGGCGCTGCTGATCCTGCACGTCAGCCAGCACACCACCCGCGACATGCGCGACGACGTGTTCTCCAAGCTGATGCGCCTGCCCGTGGGCTACTTCGACCGCCGCCAGACCGGCGACATCTTAAGCCACATCTCCTACGACATCGACACCGTGAACACCTCCCTCTCCAACGACCTGGTGCAGATCCTCACCAGCATCATCACCGTGGTGGGCGCGTTCTCCATGATGGTGCGCATCTCGCCCACGCTGGTGATCGTGTTCGTCATCACCGTGCCGCTGTCCGTGGTGTTCACCAAGTACATGACCGGCAAGGTGCGCCCGCTGTACCGCGCGCGCTCCAAAAAGCTGGGCGAGCTCAACGGCTTCGTGGAGGAATACGTCTCCGGCCAGAAGACCATCCGCGCCTATCACCGCGAGGCGGACGTGCTCGACCGGTTCGACGCGATCAACGAGGAGGCCGTGCAGAGCTACTACTCCGCCGAATACTACGCCAGCGTCACCGGCCCGCTGGTCAACTTCATCAACAACCTCTCGCTGACGCTGATCAGCATCTTCGGCGCGATCCTGTACCTGTACGGCGGCATCACGCTGGGCAACATCTCCTCCTTCGTGCTCTACTCCCGCAAGTTCTCCGGCCCCATCAACGAGGCCGCGAACATCTTGAGCGAGCTGCAGTCCGCGCTGGCCGCCGCCGAGCGCGTGTTCAACCTGCTGGACGAGGAGGAGGAAGCCGCTGACCTGCCCGGCGCGCCCGCGCTGCAGGTGCGCGAGGGCGAGGTGGCACTGGAGCACATCGACTTCGGCTACGACCCCGGGCGCATCATCCTGAAGGACGTGAGCCTGACCGCCGCGCCCGGCAGCATGGTGGCCATCGTGGGCCCCACCGGCGCGGGCAAGACCACGCTGGTCAACCTGCTGATGCGCTTCTGCGATCCCCAGTCCGGCGCCATCGTGATCGACGGCCAGGAGATCGCCAGGGTGCAGCGCAGCAGCCTGCGCGCCGCGTTCTCCATGGTGCTGCAGGACACCTGGCTGTTCAACGGCTCCGTGCACGACAACATCGCCTACGGCAGCCCCAACGCCACCCGCGAGCAGGTGGTCGCCGCCGCCAGGGCCACCCACATCCATTCCATGATCGAGCGCCTGCCCCACGGCTACGACACCATCCTCACCGAGGACGGCGTGAACATCTCCAAGGGCCAGAAGCAGCTGCTGACCATCGCCCGCGCCATGCTCCAGGAGGCCCACCTGCTGATCCTGGACGAGGCCACCAGCAACGTGGACATCCGCACCGAGATGCTCATCCAGTCCGCCATGCGCCGGCTGATGCAGGACAAGACCTGCTTCGTCATCGCCCACCGCCTGTCCACCATCCGCAACGCCGACCTGATCCTCGTCGTCCGGGACGGCCAGATCGTCGAGCAGGGCAGACACGACGCGCTCCTCGCCCAGAACGGCTTCTACGCCAGCCTCTTCCGCGCCCAGTTCGAATAAAACCAACCGCCCCGCGCGGGACGGCTCCCCCTCCCCCCAAAAAACCTCTGCCCCTCCCCCAGCCTCCCCTTTGCGGCTTTCCGACCACCGGAAAGCCGCAAAAGATCGCCGCTCCCACCCCGGACTCCTCCAAGGTCAACGCGAAATCGGGGCGCCTTTCGCCCCGATTTCGCCCAAAACAGACGCCCAAAACACCTTCGCGGCCTGCATGCAGGCTGCAATCGGTTTTTCTGGGAGGGGCGCGGGGAGGGATTCTTTTTTTCTAAAAAGAATCCCTCCCCGCAATCTCCTTATTCCACCACCCCCGGGATCCTCTCCTCGACCGCACCGATTTTTTGGGTGATTTCGGCGCAGAACTCGTCGACGTGCTCGGACCTGTCGG
>JBJEUD010000153.1:0-1954 GCA_051883655.1 Candidatus Faecivicinus sp.
GCAGAGGAGAAGGCCACGGGGATGTCGATGTTGGTGACCTTGATCTTGATGCCGCGGGCCTCGAGAGAGGTCTCGATCCAGTCGGTGGTATCGGTGTTGATGATCAGGGACTTCGGAACCGCCCACATGTCCTCGGTATCGTTGGTGATGACCGGGAAGCCCATCTTGATGGCGCCGGCGCCGCAGGCGACGGTGATGTCATTGACGGGAGCATAGGCGTTGACGAACGCGAAGATGCGGTCGAAGGTGTAGCGATGGAATGCGGCGGCGTCGCCGGGCTCGGTCGCGCCGAAGATCATCGTGGCGCGGGTGACCAGGGAGATGACGTGGCCGACGGACCAGATGTCCGCGCCAACGGGCACGCAGCGCACGCCGAAGCCGGTGTTCAAGCCGGCCTCATGCACCTGATCGATGATGCCGCCGATCATGAATACGAAGATACCGCGGGACTGATAGCCCTTCACGGTCGCGACAGCCTCTTCCACAGAGGGAGCGGGGCCGATCATGACGACGAAGCCGGGAATGTCGCGGGTGACCAGCGGAACGCCCAGCTCACGAACCTCAGCGTCCGTGAAGTGGCCGTGATACTGGGTGCCCTCGTAGGGAGCGGGGTTGCGGGCATATTTGCAGGCCTCGATCAGTTCGGCACAGCAGGCGGTGGCGATACCGGAATCGAAGATCGACTTGGTGCGGTATTCGCGGCCCATCATTGCGCGCAGTTCCGCGAGCGCTTCCTTCAGCTCGCCGACCTTGGTGATCTTCTTGCCCAGATAGGCATAAACACAGGCGAGGAAATAGGCGGTATCGGGCATGGTCATGGCCGCGTCTTCGCCGACCTCGGCGATGAGGGCGTTGACCTCGGTTTCCGCCTTGAAGTACATCTCATCGGAACCACGGAATACTCTATCAAACAGTCCCATCTATGTTGTCATTCCTTTCATGTTAATTCTTCTCGTTGTCCATTCGCGCCTTGATGGCCCGGATTTCTTCGACGGCCCTCGAGCTGAAATCGTAGGGAGAGGCTCCGTTGCGATCCGCTTCGATGACGTCGGGGTTGTAGTGGATGAAGCCCAGCAGGGCGTCCTCGGGGATCCGGCTTTTCAGGAAGGCCTCGTCCCGCTCGTCGCGCACCTTGTTGGCGACGACGCGCACCCGGGTGATGCCCAGGTCGGCGGCGAGCTGCTTGACCTTTTCATAGGTCTGAATGCTGCGCGCGCCGGGTTCGATGACCACGATGAACTGATCCATCATGCTGGCAGTGCCGCGGCCCAGGTGCTCCAGGCCCGCTTCCATGTCCATGATGACCACATCGTCCTTGCGGAAGATCAGGCTGGACAGGATGGCCTTGAGCATCACATGCTCGGGGCAGACACAGCCGGAACCGCCGGTTTCCACCGTGCCCATGACCAGCAGCTTCACGCCGTTGATCTCGCGGGCATAGGCGTCGGGAATGTCGCTGACCTGAGGATTCAGCTTGAAGAACTTGTTGGCGGCATTGGCGCCAGTGCGCTCTTCAACCAGCTTGCGCATCTTGGAAATGGGAACGATGGAGTTGACCTCTTCCTCTGTAAACCCGAGCGCCAGACCGAGATTTGCATCGGGGTCGACGTCCGCTGCGAGTACGGTGCGTCCTTCGTCGGCATACAGCCTTGCGAGGATCGCGGAGAGGGTGGTCTTTCCAACGCCGCCCTTTCCGGTGATGGCTACTTTCATAATTCAACGAATCCTTTCGGTGTGTGAAAAATCAGATGCCCAGGGCAGCGCGCTTCTGCTCGATGCACTCCATCATCTTGTCGCCCAGCTTTTCGATATCGGTTTCGACGACGAACTTCGCGCCGACCCAGTTCTCGATTTCGCCCTGCAGCAGACCCTCAACGGCGGGGCCGCCCTTGGTGTAGGGGTTGACGCCCAGGAAGGTCTCGATGCCGGTGGCGACGACGTAGTTGCCGATGGA
>JBJEUD010000154.1:0-4449 GCA_051883655.1 Candidatus Faecivicinus sp.
GTAATGTGAAACAACGGCTCGCGAATGCCGTGAAGCCTGCTCATGCTCATCGATTGTCGCTCCTTCCGTCCTGCATCATCAGCATGCCGATCTCCTCCTTGGTGGCGGTGCGGGCGTCCACGACGCCGGTGATCCTGCCGCCGCACATCACCAGAATGCGGTCGCACAGATCCAGCAGCACGTCCAGATCCTCGCCCACGCACAGCACGGCCACGCCGTGGCGCTTCTGCTCGTTGAGCAGGTGATAGATGGTATAGGAGGAATTGATGTCCAGGCCGCGCACCGGATAGGCCACCATCAGCACGATGGGGTTCGATGCGATCTCGCGGCCCACCAGCACCTTCTGCACGTTGCCGCCGGACAGCTTGCCCACCGGCGTGCTGACGCCGGGCGTGGACACCTCCAGCTCGGAGATGATGTGCTCCGCCAGCGTGCGGGGCGAGCGGCGGTCCACCCAGAAGGAGCCGCCCTTGCGATAGCTGCGGATCATCATGTTGTCCACCATGTCCATCGGCCCCACCAGGCCCATGCCCAGGCGGTCCTCCGGCACGAAGGACAGCTTGACGCCCAGATGGTTGATCTCCACGGCGCTGAGCTTCGTCAGATCCTGCGCCTGGCGCTCCGGCGGATAGTATTCGATCTCGCCGGACTCCACGGGGGTCAGGCCCGCGATGGCCTCCAGCAGCTCGCGCTGGCCGCTGCCGGCCACGCCCGCGATGCCCAGAATTTCGCCGCCGTTGAGCGTGAAGCTGGCGTGGTTGAGCGTGATCACGCCCTCGGGGTTGACGCAGCTGACGTCCTTCATCTCCAGGCGCTTCACCGGATTGACCGGCTCCGAGCGCTCGATGTTCAGCTCCACGCGCTTGCCCACCATCATCTCGGTCAGGCTGGCCACGGTGGCTTCGGCGGTGTTCACCGTGCCGATGTACTTGCCCTTGCGCAGCACGGCCACGCGGTCGGACAGCTCCAGCACCTCGTTGAGCTTGTGGGTGATGATCACAATGGCGTTGCCGTCGGCGCGCATGTTGCGCAGCACGTCGAACAGCCGCTCGGTCTCCTGGGGCGTGAGCACCGCGGTGGGCTCGTCCAGGATCAGAATCTTCGCGCCGCGGTAGAGCATCTTCACGATCTCCACCGTCTGCTTTTCGGAGACGGACATCTCGTAGATCTTCTTGAAGGGATCCAGCTCGAAGCCGTACTTGTGGGTCAGCTGGTTGATCTTCGTGGCCACCTTCGCGATGTCCAGCCGCGTGGGGCCCGGCAGGCCCAGCACGATGTTCTCCGCCGCCGTGAGCACGTCCACCAGCTTGAAGTGCTGATGAATCATGCCGATGCCCAGCGGGAACGCGTCGCGGGGCGAGCGGATGGTCACCGGTTCGCCCTGGACGAAGATTTCGCCCTCGTCCGGATAATAGATGCCCGAAATCATGTTCATCAGCGTCGTCTTGCCGCTGCCGTTTTCTCCCAGAATCGCGAGAATCTCGCCCGAGCGGATGGACAGGTTGATTCCATCGTTGGCCACAACCTTGCCGAACCGCTTGGTGATGTTTCTCAGCTCAATGGCACAGTCACTCTTCACCCGGCAACCCCTCCGTCATCATTCGTAAAAACCGTACATTTATTATATCACAAACGCCGAAATTCGGGCTTTCGCCCCATGCTAATTCCACGTTATTGTTCGGATAATTCGCAAATTCCCGCTTCAAACCATGTTCTCAGTTTCCCACCGCGCAACCAAAAACCGCACCCTGCGCATGCGCAGGGTGCGTACAATTCTGCGGGACCGGCGGCAGGGGCGCAAAGCGCTCCTGCGCTGTTCACGCGGCTCAGCCCAGCTGCTCGATGCCGTCGATGGCCAGATCGAAGGCGGGAGCGGAAGCGAGCTCGGACTCGTGGAAGTAGCCGTCGGAAACGTAGGCGGCGTACTTGGCGTAGTCGGCGTTGTTGGCGATGAGGTTCTCGATGGTCTCGCCGCCGACGGTGAAGGTGGTGGTGTCGAAGACCTTCAGGGAGCCGTCGATGATGGCAGCCTCGGCCTCGGCGACCTTGTCGGCCGTGCCTTCGGCAACGGTGTTCTCGTTCAGCTCGGTGATCTTGTCAGCGCCGGTGGCATAGCCCTCGCACCAGTCGACGGCGATGGCCTCGCCGTTGATCACGCACTGCACGGCATAGGTGTAGTAGGGAGCCCAGTCGATGGACGCGGAGGTCAGCGCGGCGTTGGGCGCCACGGAGATCATGGAGACGTTATAGCCCACGACGGGAACGCCGGCGGCTTCGCAGGCCGTGGGGGCGCCGGTGGTGTCGGCATGCTGGCTGATGAGCACGCAGCCCTGGGCGATCAGCGCCTCGGCGGCTTCCTTCTCCAGATCGAAGGAGGCCCAGCTGTTGGTGAACTTGACCTTCATGGTCGCGGACGGGCAGACAGAGCGCACGCCCAGGAAGAAGGAGGTGTAGCCGCTGACGACCTCGGCGTAGGGATACGCGCCGACATAGCCGATCACGGTCTGATCCTCGGTGATCTTGCCCTCGGCGATCATCGCGTTGAGCTTCAGGCCGGCCACGACGCCGGACACATAGCGGGACTCATAGACGGAGGTGAAATAGTTGTGGAAGTTCTCCAGACCGCTGCCGGCAGCCTGATAGCCGGTGGCGTGGCAGAACTGGATCTCCGGATACTCGCGGGCCGCCTCCATCAGGAAGGACTCATGGCCGAAGGAGTTGGCGAAGATGATGTTGCAGCCGGCTTCCGCCAGATCGACGGCGGCGTCATAGCAGGCCTCGGACTCCGGGATGGTCCACTTCACGATGACCTGATCCTCGGTCAGGTCCAGCGCGGACATCATGGCCTTCGCGCCCTCATAGTGCGCGGCGGTGTAGCCCTCGTTCTCGTCGCCGACGAAGATGAAGCCGACCTTCACCTGATCCGCGGGAACGCCCTCGGCGAACGCGGCGGCGCCGATGAGCGCCATTGCCAGAACCAGTACCAGAGAAACGATTTTCTTCATGGTGATTCCTCCTATGTATTGCTCCATTGGGAATGTGGATATCATATCAGAGCAACGTTATGTCGAAAGGTCGGATGTGTAAATAATACGAACATTCCAAAAATTATTTTTCTTTATATTCGGTTTCCATTCCCGGCCAGGGGCGCAGCTCCTCCCCCTTCACCAGCCATGCCCGCTGCGCCAGCTCCGCCAGCGGCGCGTCGGAGAGGGAATCGGAAAAAAACGCGTCGATCCGCCCGTCGGGATAGACCTCCCGGAAGCGGCGCACCTTCTCCGCGCCGTGGCAGTTGGGCCCGGAGAAGACGCCCGTCCGGCGGTCCACCGGGGAGCCCATCACGCAGCCCACGCCCAGCCGCTCGCAGGCCGGGCGCACCAGAAACTCCGGCGAGGCCGAGATCACCACGTCGTCCGGCCGGCGCTTCCCGGAATACCAGGACTTCACCCGGCAGAAATTCTTCCGCCAGAACGCGTCCACCGTCGCGTCCACATCGCCGATCAGCGCCAGAAAGTGAAGCATCCGCTGCTTGAAGTCCTGTTTTTTGCGTATCTTCAGCACAAACAGCAGCCCGTTCGCCAGCTGCCCCGGCAGGTCCAGCCACATCCGCGGCCGCCGCGCGAGGCAATAGGCAAAGAAGCGGGCGGTGCTGTCCCCCCGCAGAATGGTGTTGTCAAAATCGTAGACGTTCACGGCGCTCATCCTTCCATCAATACTGTCTGTTTGGTTCGCCGCCGTCCGCGGGAAATCCTGCCCGTGTTAAATATTTCTGTACCGAATTATTTTGACTTGACATCGCGCCGCTCATCGTCTATAATCAACTCATACGGTACCGAACAAATTATCAGGAGGGTTTCCATGAATCTGAACCAGGAATTGAGCGAACGGCTCTTCACCATGATGAATCTGATGCACGCGCTGCGCCGCGGCGGACGCCCCGAGGGCCGCGGCTACGCCCAGGACCGGGCGCTGCGGGCCATCGCCGCGCAGGAGGGCGTCACCCAGCGGGCGCTGATGGAGGCGCTGGACGTGCGGCCTAGCTCCATCAGCGAGCTGCTGACCAAGCTGGAAAACGGCGGGCTGATCGAGCGCCGCCCGAATCCCGACGATCGCCGGCAGATGCAGCTGTACCTGAGCGACAGCGGCCGCGCGCAGGCTGCGCAGCTGGGCGAGGACGCGCCCCTGCCCGACCCCTTTGAAGCGCTGACCGATGAGGAGCGGCAGCAGTATCTGGCGCTGACCGACCGCATGATTGACGCGCTGACCCGCGCCTGCGAGGAGCGCGGCATTCCCGCCGACCGCAGCTTCGGTCGCGGCGGCTCCCACTCCTTCGGCCACGGTCCCGGGCGCGGCAACCACGACTTCCACGGCGAGGATGAGGATCGCGGTTTCGACGGACATCCCCATCGCGGCGACCGCGACTTCTCCGGCAAAGGCGGCAGGCGCGGC
>JBJEUD010000154.1:4549-6430 GCA_051883655.1 Candidatus Faecivicinus sp.
CACGGCGACAGGGATTTCGACGGCAGAGGCGGCAGGCGCGGCGGCGCTGAGGCCGAGCGCGGGCGGAGTTCCCGCAGCGAACCGGCCGGCACGTCTTCGACGGGCTCGGACAACATCTGCGACGGCTGCGGCAAGGGCTGCAAGCTGACCCATCCTGACTGCGGTCACGGCGCGCGGCTCGCCCGCGAGCGCGGCATCGCCACCCGGAACAGCTCCGGCCGCTGAGCGGAGGCAGATCCCCTCTTCTCCGGACCGCAAACCGCGGTTTCCGGGGCGCAGTTCCGCTGAGCGGGTACAAATTATGCGTCTGGGGCGATGTCCGCAAGACAGTCAAACAGACAAAAGGCGCGACCTTCGCGGTCGCGCCTTTTGTCTTCAGAGAATCACCTCAGAGCGGCAAAAGGGATGCAGTCCCCTGTCCAGCCTGGCATCTGCAAGGTCCCGGGGCGTTTTGCTTCGCAGTGCACACTCACGGGACTGCCCCGCACAAAAGCGCACCGGTCCGACAAGCCGGAAGCTATTGATCCTGGATGTCCGCGAATTGCGGATTCTTTTTATAGGTTCCGTCCCCGTATTTCAGGAAAGGAAGAACGTCAACGACTGCATCATTGTTGATCAATCCATACACATGAGGATATTTTCTTCCGCAATTCTCTCCGTCCTCATACCGGACTTCTGCATTCAATTTGTTTTCATCGATGCACACCAGCACCATTTCTTCCTGAACGTCGGCAAAATTCGGGGCAACCCGCCAGAAATACTCCACCGATGAACAATGAACAAATCCGTCCGCCTCCAGATTGCGTTTTCCCCAGCATTCTTTATTTCTTCTTTCTTCCCAGGCCGCCTTCTTCATACAGTGCAAAATCATCGCATTCACCCCATCCAACCCCGATTTGCGGGTTTATCGGGCTTCATATTATCACACAACCGCACAGAACGCAAGAACAGCCCCAGCGGAATGAGCTGCTGCGGCTGTTCGCCGTCTGAGGATCGCCGCCCGCACGGCCGGTCATTCCGACTCCGTGTCCAGCTCAATCATGCGATAGCCCACGCCGATCTCCGTGGTGATGTACTCGGGCATGGACGGATCCCGCTCCAGCTTCCGGCGGATATTCGCCATGTTGACGCGCAGAATCTGGGTATCGCAGCCGGAAAACGGCCCCCAGAGCTCGCGGATCATGAAGTCGTAGGTCAGCACCCGGCCGGAGTGGCGGCAGAGCAGCAGCACGATGCGGTATTCGGTCTGGGTCAGGTGCACCGGCTGTCCGTCCACCGTCACCAGCCGGCGCTCCGCGTCCACCTTCAGCCCCTTGCCCTGATACACCGCCGCCGAATTGCCGCTGCGGGCGCGGCCATGGCGCAGCGCGGCCCGGATGCGCGCCAGCAGCTCGTCGGTGCCGAAGGGCTTGGTAATGTAATCGTCCGCGCCGCTGTCCAGCGCGGCGACCTTGTCCCGCTCATAGCCCCGCGCGGACACGACGATGATCGGCATCTGCGACCACCCGCGCACCGTGCGGATCAGGTCGGTTCCGTCGCCGTCGGGCAGTCCCAGATCCAGCAACATCAGATCCGGATTGTGGGAAGCGGTCATCGCCAGCGCGGTGCGCGCGTTTCCCGTCTCGAGCACGGTGTAATTGCAGGCCGCGAGTATGGTTTTGATGTAATTCCGAATGCGCTCATCGTCCTCCACGATCAGAATGGTCGTCATTGGATTCATAATGCTCCTCCTTCATCGGCAGGCGGAAGCGGAAGCACGCGCCGCCTTCGGGTAGATTTTCGGCCTCGATCCCTCCGCCATGGGCCAGTATGATGGCCTTGCACACGCTCAGGCCAATGCCCATGCTGCGGCTGCCGTCGGACACGCCGCTGCGGCTGCCG
>JBJEUD010000154.1:6530-10813 GCA_051883655.1 Candidatus Faecivicinus sp.
GCTGCGGCTGCCGTCGGACACGCCGCTGCGGCTGCCGATGGAATCGAAGATCGTGCCCAGCTGCTTCGGCGGAATGCCCACGCCGTCGTCGGCCACCTCGAACACCGCAAAGTCCCTTTCGACCCGCAGATTCATGCGGATCCTCGTCGCCCGGGCGTGATAGGCCACATTTTCCAGCAGATTGGTCAGCACCTGCTCGATCAGGATGGGATCCATCGGCACCATCACCAGCCCGTCCGGCAGGCGGATCTCCACCGGCGGCTGCGCAAACCGCTTTCGGAATTTGCGCACGCTCTCGGCCATGATCTCCTCCGCCGCCTCGGGGCGCTTGTTCAGATCGGCGGGCTCGGCGTTGATGCGCGTGATGGACAGCAGGTTTTCCACCATCCGCACCAGCCAGTCGGAATCGTCCACGATCTCCTTGAGCAGCTTCTCCTGGCCCGGCCTCTCCATTTCGGGGCTGGCGAGCAGCACCGACGCCGCGCCGGAGATGCTGGTCAGCGGCGTGCGCAGGTCGTGGGACACCGCCCGCAGCAGGTTCGCCCGCATCTCCTCCACCTGGGCCCGGTAGCGCTGCTGCTCCTGGCGCTTGATCTGCGTGATCATCGCGCTGGTGGCCACGGAAACCGCCAGCATGCTGAAAAATGACAGCAGATATCCCGAGATGGACAGACAAAATTCAAAATACGGCGCTGTAAACGCATAGTTCACCGCCAGAACGCCCACCACGGACGCCGCAATGCCATAGAAAAAGCCGTTGGTAAAGCGCGCCACCATGGCCACCGCCAGCAGGAAGATCATCGACACATAGATATCTCCCTCGTCCATCCTGCGCAGCAGCATGCACAGCATGCCCGCAGCGCCCAGGGTGATCGCCGTGATCAGCAGGTCCCGCGCCCGGCTCCGGCCGTTCTTCTGCAAAAAACGCTCCATCGCAAAACCTCCCGCATATCATTATAGCACATCGCTGCGCTCCGGATATAAAGATGGTATAAAACTTGCCGAATCCGGTCGGCCGCATAGCCCGGCGGACCGGCGCATACACTGGATCAACGAACCAACGCAGGGAGGGAGCTCTATGCAAAACGCGAACCATTCGCCCGCCGGCGAGCACACGCTGACGCTGGTCGGCCGCGGCACCGCGACCATCACGGGCGTCGAGGATGTGGACTGCTTCAACGAGCAGATCGTCGTGCTGCGCACGCCGCTGGGTGCGCTGACGATCTCCGGCGAGGGACTGAACATCTCGCAGCTGAGTCTGGGCGACGGCCGGCTGATTGTCGAAGGCGAAATCGCCGCCATCGAATATTCCCAGCCCAGGAAGCCGGCCGGCGGCCTTCTGGGGAGGCTGCTGCGCTAACCATGCTCTTTTCCACCATCGGCCAGATCTACATCTTTCTGTGGATGATCGGCGCGGGCCTGCTGACCGGCGCGCTGTACGCCCTCTCCGCCGCGCTGCGGCGGCTGCTGTGCGCGGGCTTCTGGCTGACACTGGTCATCGACGCGCTGTTCGGCCTCGGCGCAGCCCTGATTCTGATCGCCGCCGCGGTGATCGCCTGCTACGGCCAGCTGCGGCTCTACGAGCTGCTGGGCGTGGCGCTGGGCGCCATCCTGTTCGAGCTGGGCGTGGAGCCGCCCGTCCGGCGGCTCCTGCGCGCGCTTCGCACCGGGCTCAGGCGGCTGTTCCAAATCATCGCGAATTTTCGTCTCATTAAAGTCATTTTTAAGTGACAGGATTCTGCACTGCGCTGTCGAATATCAATCCAATATTGACCTTTTTTTGAAATGCACCCGGAGGAAATGGACATGCGCCTGAGAATTCAACCCAGATTTTGTCTCATCCTGATCGCCGCCATGGTCGTCGTGTTCAGCGTCAGCATCGCCCTGTCCGGCCGCGACCTGCGCGCCGGCGCGGAGAAGCTCGCGGCGGTCCGGTCCGAATACGAGGCGAAGCAGGCGGAGCTGGAAGCGCTACGCGACCGGCTGGCCTACACCGAGACCGACGATTATGTCGAGAGCGTCGCCCGCGACGAGCTGGGCCTGGTCATGCCCGGCGAAATCCGCTATATCCGCGGCAACTGACCGCTTCGGATATCCATTTTTGAAGATTACGGAGGAACATTTCGCATGAATACCGCAAAGGAATCGGTGCGCTGACCGGGAGGTTTGCGTAAATCTCTTTCTGCACAAGCCTCCCCAAGGCCGTCTGCTTTTCGGAGGACACCCCCATGAACCGGGAAAACAAGAGAAAATCGTTTGAAAAGGGCTATTATCGAACCCACGCCTGCGACGAAACCTTTACCTGCAAGCTCTGCGGCCGGCTGGTCGTGCCGACGGGCGCGGGCAGCGACCACAGAAACCACTGCCCGAACTGCCTGACCAGTCTCCACCTGGACGTGGAGCCCGGCGACCGCGAGGCCGACTGCGGCGGTCTCATGGACCCGATCTCCGTCTGGGTCCGCAAAAACGGCGAGTGGGCCGTGATCCACCGCTGCCGCCGGTGCGGAGCGCTGAGCTCCAACCGCATCGCCGCCGACGACAACCCCATGAAGCTGATGTCGCTGGCCATGAAGCCCATCGCGCTGCCGCCCTTCCCCCTGGAGCGGGTCGAGGAAATGACGCGCCTGATGGGCGGCGACGGCTCGATCTGACCCGGACGCCATCCCCCTTGTCAGAGCGCGCGGCGGGGACGCATGCCGTTCCCGCCGCGCATCGGATCGGCTTTGGACATTCCCGAAATTTTTTTCTGCAAAACCCTTGACAACATCTCCCTTTTGTGGTATGATTGTTCTTGCGTTGAGCGATTGCTCACAGCAGATGACGCGGGGTAGAGCAGCTCGGTAGCTCGTCGGGCTCATAACCCGGAGGTCGGAGGTTCAAATCCTCCCCCCGCAACCATTTGCCGGCGTATCTCAGTTGGCTAGAGAATCCGGTTCATACCCGGAGTGTCATTGGTTCGAATCCGATCGCCGGTACCAAATCCAAATAATCCGAACTTTTTACCGATAGGTGAAACGTTCGGATTATTCTTTTTTATCCCTCTAAACCAAAAATGAAGCAATGGGGCTCTGTGTCAAAACAGCGGAGAGCAGACAGGTTTGCGCTCCGCCATTGTTTGCAATGAACATCTCAAGAAGTTGCGAATTTCAGAATCTTCTTAGCGAATAGCATTTATTTTTTGATGATTAAAGCCTATAATATACGAAGAAGCATTCTATATAGGGGTGTATACATGAAAATCAGCTATAAAAAAGCTATGGATACTGCTTATTGAGAAGTCTATCTCCCCGGCTACATTGAGAAAAGATCTGAATATCGCAACCGGAACAATGACGAAGATGCGTCGGAATGAGGAAGTTGCATTGTCTGTACTGTTGCGGATATGTGAGTATTTGGATTGTGATATCGGGGATATTTGCGAAGCGATTCGTGTAGACGAAAAGTGAGGAGACGATTATGATGATTAGTGAAATAGAATACTTGGCATCTCGTTTCCGTCGTGGCATCGAGATGGCCCATAGGAAAAAACTATTCCGAACACAACCCTTTAACAGATTTCCAAACGCCTGCTGTAATGATGCCCCCGACCTGTTGGCGGAGTATTTAATGGATCATGACCTATCACACAAGATGGAATATCGATGTGTGCACGGGCATTATGACTATTATGATTTTGACAACAAATTTACCCACGCGTGGTTAGAAGTCAACGGAAACATTATTGTTGATATCGCTGCAGATCAACTACAATTTGGGAATAGTAGAATATTTCCTCAAAATGCATTTGTTTCGTGCTTTGTGGGAAAAGAGAGTGATTTCCATTCGCTATTTGAAGTACATAGCCGTCGAGACATATATGGTTTACGCTGTTTAGGGGGTACTTCATATTTCAGACTGAAACTAATATACGACACGATAGTAAAATGTATCGAAGATGATTAAGATATTTCAAGGAGCGGATACTTCAGTCAATCAGTACTAGAAAGACTCCATAAAGGCGCATCTTATTCATGCAAGGTCATGGAGGTGCATGCAGACCGTTGTTGCTCGGAGTGCGTGAAAGTCAAACTCAACATTCCTCAGGAAAACTGACATAAACCGACCGGCACAAAGGGACTATCCTCTTTGTGCCGGTCTATATGCACATCTGAAAATGTAAAATCGAATTATCAATAGATGAATTCAGATAGAATTATTTCCTCTGCGCGATGCTTGATACTGTTCATTTGGGTCTATCCCAAAAACTGTGTAAACGAACAAGCCGGTGCAAAAAGAAAGTGAAG
>JBJEUD010000155.1:0-1937 GCA_051883655.1 Candidatus Faecivicinus sp.
GACTGCGTGGTCATCGACAACGAGCCCGCCAAGAACTTCGTGGCCGCCAACGAGGGCCTGAAGATTCTGGAGACCGAGTACGTCACCGAGGACTACGCCATCGCGCTGGCGAAGGGCAGCGAGCTGACCGAGCAGATCAACGCCGCTCTGGAGGAGCTGATCGCCGACGGCACCGTTCAGTCCATCATCGACAAGTACATCGTCGCGGAATAATCCTCACCGCAGAGCAAACGGGGAGCGCACCACGCTCCCCTGTTTGATTGTATAAACGAGACAATTCTGGAGGGATCGCCATGCAGGCGTGGTTTGAAAGCTTCAAAGCGGACTTTGACCTGAACTTCATTCAGGGCAACCGCTGGCAATATCTGTTGGACGGCCTGGGCACGACGCTGATCATCACGCTGCTGGCGGGCATCATGGGCACCGTGATCGGCATTGTGATCGCCATGGTGCGCTCCACCTACGACAAGACGGCGGAGGGCGCGCGCAAGACGCTGGGCCGGCGGCTGTTCGGCGTGGCGGACTGGATCTGCCGCGTGTATCTGACCGTGCTGCGCGGCACGCCGGTGGTGGTTCAGCTGATGATCATCTACTTCGTGATCTTCGCCTGGTCGGACAACGGCACGATGGTCGCGGCGCTGGCGTTCGGCCTGAACTCGGGCGCATACGTGGCGGAGATCGTGCGCGGCGGCATCATGTCCATCGACAACGGCCAGTTCGAGGCCGGGCGCAGTCTGGGCTTCAACTATGTGCAGACGATGCGGTTCATCGTGATTCCGCAGGTCATCAAAAATGTGCTGCCCGCGCTGGCGAACGAGTTCATCGCGCTGCTGAAGGAGACGTCCGTCGCCGGCTACGTGGCGGTGAAGGACCTGACCAAGGGCGGCGACATCATCCGCAGCCGCACCTATTCGCCGTTTCTGCCGCTGATTGCGGTGGCGCTGATCTATCTGGTGCTGGTCATGTTCTTCTCATGGCTGGTCAGCAAGCTGGAAAGGAGGCTGAGGAACAGTGACCACTGAGACCCTCATCCAGGTTCGCAATCTTGAAAAGACGTTCACCACCGGCAATAAAATCAAGGCCCTGAACGGCGTGAGCGCGGACATTCACCGCGGCGAGGTGGTGGTGGTGATCGGCCCGTCGGGATCGGGCAAGTCCACGTTCCTGCGCTGTCTGAACCTGCTGGAGCTGCCCACGGGCGGCACGATCACCTTTGAGGGCACCGACATCACGGACCCGAAGGTGAACATCAATCTGCACAGGCAGAAGATGGGCATGGTGTTCCAGCATTTCAATCTGTTTCCGAACATGACGGTGCTGCGGAACATGACCGTTGCGCCGATGGAGCTGAGAAAGAAATCCCGCGCCGAGGCCGAGGAGAAGGCCATGAAGCTGCTGGAGCGCGTGGGACTGGCGGACCGCGCGGGCGCGTACCCGAGCCAGCTCAGCGGCGGACAGAAGCAGAGGATTGCGATTGTGCGCGCGCTGTGCATGGAGCCGGACGTGATGCTGTTTGACGAGCCGACGTCGGCATTGGACCCCGAGATGGTGGGCGAGGTGCTGGACGTTATGAAGTCGCTGGCCAAGGAGGGCATGACGATGGTGGTCGTCACGCATGAGATGGGTTTCGCACGAGAGGTCGGCGACCGCGTGATCTTCATGGACGGCGGCCAGATCGTCGAGGAAGGTACCCCGGACCAGATCTTCAACCATCCGCAGAATGCCCGAACCCAGGAGTTCCTCAGTAAACTGCTCTAACCCCGAAAATAAACGCGGCAGCAAATGGAAGTCCAGAGGGCGAAGCCCTTTGGCGCAGTCCAGGGCGCGCAGCCCTGGCCGCCGGAGGCGCTCTTCGAGCGCAGAGAAAAGCTGGAATAGAAACCGCGGCAGCAGCTGAGGAGTCCAGAGGGGATCATCCCCTCTGGCGGGGATCCAAG